>NZ_JBFUIQ010000009.1:0-81499 GCF_056401795.1 Peribacillus sp. P4_D6 | reverse complement strand
TTACTAAACTAAGACCAAGAGTCCCCGGGGCAGCTTAGCAGGCCTCTGCCTTATGAATAGACCGAACGAAGGAATGTAAGCGCAAATGACGCTAAGAGACATGGGAGGGTACGTCATCATAAGTTTCGCAGAGATCTATTGTGCATCACATAGTGGAGAAAATAGCTAATGATTTCCATTAGTTTTAGCGAAGCGTACGCTCAATTTACTAATAAAAACCAGAATTTCAATACTCTGTTTAAAAGTAGAWTAAAAAAATAAATTCCCTAATATACCGAGTGGTGCAAACCGTTGATACATCAATGTTTATAGAGGGAGGTTAGTTCTATAAGCGTAGTGTATTCGTACTGTGTAATAAATATATATGTGTTTTTTTCATCTTTTTAGGAAAGTTAGCGAATCCCAATATCTTTGTAATGAATGCGGCAACTGTTAAAATCATAGTTCCTTTAAAAAGAGTTTGTTTAGTCATCAATTATTCACCCTTTATCTTGTCCATATTTGAATATATGCAGGATAAAGGTAAACTAGCTTTCTATATTTTTCTTTTTGTAGAACTAACGAGTATTTTTGGAGATTTTAGCATAAAAAAACACTCATCTATAAAATGAGTGTCAGGAGGTCGAGGGTTAACACCGATATTCGGTGCTTTTTCTTACGACTAAGAGATCAGTGAATTATTTTACTTTAATGACTCCACATATGAATGAACCATTTCTGGGGTAACTAATTTACGAGTAGGTATTAGCCTTTGGTTTGCAAGAACATTGATTTGCATAGTGATTTGATTAATATGGTCTGTTGTAAAATCCTTTTCAGCCTTACATAATTCTATAGCTCCTTGAATATAATCTTCACGTTGTTGGTCTAATAGGGAAAATTTAGTAAAAAGTTGATTTTGTTTTTGAGCATGTAACGTAAGGGCTTTATGTACACTCATTGTCCTTCACTCCTATAATTTTTTCTAATAGCTACTTCTATATTAACATCATCATTTTTTTAGCAATAGTAAAAACTATAAAAGATAAATCCAAAAGGTAGTTGTTTCACGCATCGGATGTGATTATGAATACGGACGAGTAAGTACCATTGATCAATCATTAGATTTACAGGAAGAGAAGTTAAAAGAATATGGCTGTGAGAAGATATTCATGGAGAAACAAAGTGGTGCTAAAAGTGATCGTGAGGAACTGATTAAGGCGTTAGACTTTTTAAGGGAAGGAGACAAGCTGGTTGTTTACAAAATAGACAGACTAGCTAGGAGTACATTTGATTTACAAAAGATTGCTAAGGAACTAGAGAACGGAGAATAGCTTTAGTATTCATCAAAGAACAGATTGATTTTAGTACACCATCTGGAAAGCTAATGTTTACTATGCTGGGGGCTGAGTTTGAACGTGATTTAATCAAAGATAGGACACTGAGGGACGTGAAAGGGCAAAAGCTAAAGGAACTCCATATGGGACGTAAAGGAAAGGACGAGAAGGACGTTAAGAAGGCTTTAAGGCTGTATGATGAAAGAGAATCTAACGGTTTAAGCGTTAATGATATAGCCCAAATGACAGGAGTCCCACGTTCCACTATTTATGCTAAAGTGAAAGAGATGACTAACAATAGCTAATCGTCTTTTTTCTTAATGAACTAAAGGGGCAGGTTAGTTCAACACAATGAAAACTAAAATGATTTATAATCAACATTTACTTATTGACTTTTGCTTTGAGAATGATTAACATGAAGTCAACTTCATGTGAAGAGAACTTCACGTGAAATAAACTTCACTTCAGGAGAATTTAAATTGGTTAGGAGAGGTATGTTTGAAAAATCTATTCAAACAGCGCTTTTTTGTTTCAATTTTGATAATTGTATTGGGAATCATTCAAATAACTCTCGATAAATCAGTAGGATTTAATTTTGGGTATTTCATATTATTCTTAGGGGGAATAATCTTGGTTTCCTCAACAATTTCTTATATTAAATCCCGAAAGAATAAATCTCTAGAAAAGGAATTAGCAAAGGAATATGATGAAAGAGACGCTTTAATTGATGGAAAAGTTGCTCGCTTTTCTTTGCAAATTCTGATATACGAAATCTTTATTCTTATGTTTTTAACTAATTTTGTGGTAATCGCAACAAATACTGTATTGTTTGTTGTCTTAGTATCATTAATAATTAGTGAATTTTGGGCTAGAAAATATTATAATCATGTCCTTTAATTAGGGGGATTTATGAAAAATAGAGTAAAAGAATTACGAATAGAACATGAAATAACACAACAAGAATTAGCTGATAAAGTAAGTGTATCTTCTAGAACAATCATCTCATTAGAAAAACAACAGTATAATCCATCTGTGCTACTTGCGTATAAAATAGCTTCAGTTTTTAATTTATCAATTGAAGAAACTTTTATTTTTGATGAGGATGACAAATAATCCATTTTAAAAAGATGCACATATTAAACCAAACAACGGAGGATTTTAAATGCAGATTATATTATTTATTTTTGGGGCAGTTTTAATAGTTTGGGGTATTTATCGTATGAAAACTGACGATGGTTTATTCGGAAAAAATCAAAAAAGTAAGAATATATTTAATTTATTACTAATGGGAGAAGCATCAGGATTAGGACAATTTTCGGGTGGGGTTTTGTGCATAATCCTAGGAGTTATTGCATTTTTTGTAAAGTAGTAATAAATAAGAATTTTATTTTTACACTGAAATGTTGTGAATAAAATCACTTAAACAAACGGGTTCTTTATCTGAAGATCGGAGCTGTCTCTAGGCAGCTTTTTCTTTTTGCAACTACCGAATTATACTATGACTATTAGATTGGTTGTTGAAGATGAAAAGGAAGAAAAAGAAGAAAAGCGAATCAAATATAATTAAAATGAAATTTGGAAAGGACGAAGAATCAGATTTTATATTTGTGTGGTTACATCCTATTTTTTCATGTAGGTTATTTATCCAGTATTTTATAAAATGGATAACGTCTGTGGATTCTTCTTTGGCACCTACTGTTCATCGTTATTACATTTTATTCTTTACATTGATATTGAGGTCATTTTTGTGGATTTATATTGGAATGTCATTATTAAGTATATTTGGACTGTTGTTGGTTATACGGATTGTCATTTCTTTCTTTGAACTGATCAGACTTTTTAAAAAGGATAACTTATTTTTGTATGGTTTGGGAGTTACTGTTGTATATGGATTTAATGGCATGATTTTGTTGGGAAATGCACTGTGGTAGTTTTATATACATGTTCTTCTTCAAGTAACGGGGTAGTTTAGTTGCATAAGGAACCGGATAGCTCTATAAAAAAGCAAAACATCTGTCATTTTGGTTCGTAATTTCGGAAATGCACTTCAAACCGGAACCCTTTATAAATAAGTGACTTTTTTTATTCTACTTATTAAGTCTCCTTTTTATAATTTTTCTTACGAAATAAATAGAAAGATCTTTATCTTCATATAAAGAAAGAAGAAATGTTTAAATAAATTTGACAGCTGAAAAGCCAAAAAGGGATTATTTTATCTTTAAATTGATGTTAAGTATAGTAAAAATGGGCAAAACGAAAGGTGATTTTGTCCTCTTCTTTTATTTGCCTCATTTAATATTATTTAATGAAAGCTTGGCAAAAGCCTTATATGAAGCCCTTTTTTAAGACCTTCCACACCAGGATATGGCTTATCAAGTTGCGGATAAAACACAAAGTCTTGATGGCAGAAATCTTTAAGTTCATCATAATTCTCTTCTTCAATCGTTTCAAAAAAACGGAGAACTAAGTCTTTGTTTGCTTCAACTGACATCAATAATCCTCCTTAAGTTTCTTACACGGTTTACACCTTAAAATGAATAAGATTTTCCACCATCAGAGACTGACACATTAGACGAGATTCCTTTTTCGTTAATAAAGCTTTTTAATTCTTCTCTAGATAGTCCCCAATGGTTTACAGCCTCCATGTGAACAGCAATGATTTTTGCATCAGGGGCAGCCAGCCTTGTACAATTCATATAAATCTTCTTTCCCCATGATAAGAGAACCACCCACAAGGAATTGATTATCTCGCATTAACCACAATGATTTCCGGTTTATGTGTATCAATGGTTTCTTGAACTGCTTCATACCATACTGTATCACCAGTAAAATATAGTGTTTTCTCCTTTGAGTGTTTGAAGATAACGCCACACACTTGACCAGCATGCTGTAAGATTTCGCCTCTGCCATGCTCGCCTTTTGTTTTAATCAATTGAATCCCTTCAAAAACTGTATTCTCTTTTAAAATATTTTTGAAACCAGCGCTTCTAATTTCTGTCGCATCGTTATCATTTTGAGCGAAAATTTTAATATCTTTTGGGCAATGCTTCTTTAGCAGCCTCATCCCAATGGTCAGTATGCAGATGAGTGACAATGACAGCATCAATATTAGATATAATATCGTCAATGGATGTCGGTAAGCTTACCAAAGGATTATTTTGGTCTTCTCTTGGCGCAGGGGGTAAACCAACACCAGTTCCATAAGGCGGCATAGTCCCTTTTTAAGGTATCTTGAAATAAAAGAACAATTCAACTCCATTTTTTACCATGTTATAAACATTTTCCAACGCCGCCCCTGGAGGCTTTCCCTCCCATGCCCTATCATTCCTTCGTCATGCCTATCTAAGGTATTCAAAAAGAGGGAGGTAAGTAAACATACATGAATTAGATGTAGGTGTGGAAATATCTTTTATTAAAATCTCGACCTTTTTTCATATCTTCAATCTTTAAACCATTTTAGAAATGGTCTTTTAAGTCAATTAGAATCCAAAAATTCAGCAAAAACTTTGAATAGGACGACTTAGTTCTATTTATATATACTCCCCACATCTGTTTTCCACAAAAGAATCGCATGGCGTTCTTTTTCGAAAACCTTTTCAAAAATAAATTTCTGTTGTGGATAGCTGCTCGTGGCCAAAACTCTTCATAATCTGATAAACATAACTCCATTTAAGTGAGAAATGATGGAAAAAGCATGCCTGAATGTATGAGGACCAATGGAAGAGGAACGAAACTTCAAAAAAGGCAATCCACTCTCTTTAATGGCTTTTGTGATGTATTGAGGACAAATAAGAGAGAGAGTTGGCACGGCAGGTATAGGTCGTAAAGAGGGTGATCGTCTCCTTCTGCAGCATCTTAGTTTATTTTTTACAGCATAGAGTATATTTCTTCTTATGCGAGAAATGATAAATCTGAGAGAAAGGGGGGCGTTTCATATTTTTTTCTCCGGTTTATTTAAAAGGAAACGTTATTCAAAATACCAGCAAACAAACCAAAATGTTTATTCAGAAAAACTTAGTTCGATAGATCATTATCCGCTGTATCCTGATTTATCGATGAATATACAAGTACTTCAGCAGATGTTTCACCATGCTCCGGATTTGGTGATTCGCCACTTCGAATTCGCCGGAAAGGGAACAAAGGCAGTTCTAGTATACGTAGATGGTTTAACAGATAAAAATTCAATAAGCAATAACGTTCTAAGTGCCCTGATGCAATCCTCTTTCGACCCAAAGAAGGGATTGCCTACAACTGTAGGGGATGTTGAAGACGTCCATTCATGGAAATCCATTGAACATGCACTTTTTGCAGGTGACAGTGCCTTATTCATCCAAGGGGAAACTAAAGCATTTCTTTTGGATACAAAAGGATGGCCTCAAAGAGCGATTGACGATCCGAAGTTAGAAACATCACTGAAAGGTGCCCACCAGGGATTTGTAGAGACCGGAAGTCAGAATGTAGCAATGTTGCGAAGGTATATTCCTAACCGAGAATTGATCATAAAGGAACTTACAGTAGGTGTTCGCGGAAAGTCAAAGGTCTTTATCGTTTATTTGGGAGATGTTGCTAGTGAAGAAGTACTGCAGGAACTTGAAGACAGAATCAAACAAATTCAAATGGACGTGATAATTAATACTGGTGAACTATCTGAACTCATTGAAGATAACCCATATTCCCCGTTTCCTCAGTTTATATTAACCGAAAGGCCGGACGCAGCAGCTTCACAAATTCTTCAAGGTCGATTTGCCGTTATCGTCGATCGTTCGCCATCTGTTTTAATTGCTCCGGTAACAGTAATGTCTTTTCTTCAGAGTATTGATGATTACAGCACACGCTGGTTAGCTGCATCATTGATACGATTGCTGCGCTTTTTCGCTTTTATGATCACATTATTTCTACCTTCAACATATGTAGCCATTATATCCTATAATTATGAAGTCATTCCGTTAAAGCTTTTTTTATCCATAGCCGAATCACGGGTGGTTGTGCCCTTTCCACCAATCATAGAAGCACTTCTGATGGAGGTTACCATTGAAATGATGAGAGAAGCAGGCGTTCGTCTTCCGGCTCCAATAGGTCAAACGGTTGGTATTGTGGGAGGAATTGTGATCGGACAGGCAGCTGTTCAGGCAGGTATAGTAAGCAATATTATGGTGATTATCGTTTCTGCAACGGCAATCGGCTCATTTATCATTCCAAGTTATGACATGGGGACGGCTATCCGAATGCTGCGATTTCCAATGATGTTATTAGCAGTCATGTTTGGAAGTACCGGAATCATGATTGGTGCCATGACGTTGATTGCGCATTTAATTAGTCTTGAATCGCTGGGAACTCCGTATGCAAGCCCATTAGCTCCTTTCCGGTTTGCTGATATGAAGGACTCATTTATTCGTTTTCCCTTATGGAAAATGATTACAAGACCAAAAAGTGTAAGGACCATTCAATCCAATCGTCAGGGAAAGCCTAAAAGATAAGGTGAGGAAAATGAAAAAATACACTCATAATGAAATCACCATCCTGCAATATATTTTTTTAATTGTTGGGACCCAAATGGGGGTCGGTTTTTTGTCGCTTCCTAGAGTTGTTGCCGAAAAGGGTGGAACAGACGGCTGGATGGGCCTCATCATTGGTTGGATATTAAGTGTTGCTGCCAGTATTATTATGGTGAAAACGGCTGAGAAGTACCCAAATGACACGCTTTACGATCTTCTTATCCGATTTTTCGGAAAAATACTAGGTAAAGTGGCTATTTTCATTATTCTTGGATACACTTTAAGCTTTTCTTTGATCATATTTATTAACACTTTTCTTTATATAAAAGCATGGTTTCTTCCCAATACACCTGATTACTTAATTGTGTTGTTATTTTCAATCCCGGTATTATTTATAGTCAGGAATGGTCTCCGTGTTATTGGAAGATACAATGAATTGATTTTCTATATGACGATGTGGCTCCCGGTAGTTCTTTTGTTTCCATTAAAAGATGGAAGTTTCTTGAATTTACTTCCATTGTTTAAAGTTGGTTGGAAGTCAATTTCAGCTACCCTGCCGCCGGTCATTTATTCGTTCCTAGGGTTTGAGCTTGTCTTTTTCTTTTATCCTTTCTTAAAGAAAAAGCAATATGCCATTCATGGAATTATTATTGCCAACACCCTATCGATGTTCTTTTATCTCTTTGTAACCATTAGCTGTTTTGTGTTCTTTAGTCCGGATAGCATTACCGATTTTAATCAGCCTGTCCTAAGTATGCTCAAAGTGATTAAATTCCCGTTTATTGAGCGTCTTGACGTGGTTATATTGAATATTTTGATCCTTTTTTCCTCAAGATCCTGGATCTTGTACATGTACTGTACGGTCTTTAGCTTCAGTCAATTAATGAATAAGCAGGATCATAGTTTATATGTGCCCGTTTTGTTAGGTTTACTCGTCGTGGGCACATTTTTTGTTCAACCAACATGGATGCAAGTTACAACTTGGCAAAAATGGGCTTCGAATGCCGGGATTGCGGTAGCATATGTGTTTCCCGTTTTTTTATGGATTTACAGTTGGGGATATGAGAAATTTTCACGGAGGAGATTTTCATGAGTCGAAAAATAGGATTGTGTCTTTTAATCCTTGTAATGATACTCTCTGGGTGTATGGATGCTACACCAATAGAGGAAGTTAGCATCTCACTTATTTTAGGCCTCGATTTAGATGAAGAGGATAATTTATTAGTGTATATGTCAAGCCCGATATTCAGTAAAGAGGCAAAAGAAAAGGAAGAAGTGTATGAAGTTAAATCATACACCCTCCGACATTCAAGAGAAAAATTTGATGCGAGGGTAATAGGATTAACATCAGGAAGTAAAACTGAATTGTTTTTGGTGGGAAAACGATTGCTTAAAAAGAAGGATTGGTTTGACTATCTCGATCCTTTCTTCAGAGATCCTAAAAATACAGTAACCGCGCGTGTTGTCGCTGTAGATGGATCTGTTGCAGATGTTATATTCAATAAACCAACAGATAAACCACGACTATCTCTATATTTAACAAGTTTAATTGATGCTGCCGCCAAGAGGAATATTGTGAAAGAAACGACCCTCCAGGATTTTCACAGACAAATGAAGGACAAAGGGAGAACGGCGTGGATCACCCAAATCAAAAAGAAAAAAAGAATCGAGCTAACAGGTTCCGCACTGCTGGCTCAGTCCGGCCAGTATAAAATAACAATAACACCTGAAGAAAATCAATTATTAAATATTTTAGAAGGTAAACAAAAAGGTGATTATTCCATAACTATTCCGGTTTCTTTGGAATCCGCCAGTAGAGGCAAACCATACATCAGCTTCTCCATTTCAGATTTGAAAGTAAAGAAGAAAGTAAAGTTCAATGGACGCTTTGTATTTGATATTAATGTAGATTTACAAATCTCGATATCCGAACAACTCTTTCCATTCGATGTCCAAAAAGATTATGCAAAGCTTGAAAAAAGCATTACAAATGAGCTTGAGAATGAAACCAATCAATTAATTCAAAAAATACAAAAGTCTCAAATTGATCCTTTAGGGCTTGGTCTGTATGCAAGAGCTTACACTTATCAAGAATGGAAAAAAGTACAAGAAGACTGGGGGAACACTCTGGCAAAATCAAAAATAAACATACATGTAAAAACAAAAATTAAGGGCATAGGATCATCGAATCATCAATAGGACAAAAGCTTTCATAATGGGGATGCAGAGAACCGATCCCGGTTTATAGGAAAAGGTCCCTTTTAGGGATTAAATCTGCAAGCTTATTTTGTGTAATCAAAAATAACAGATTCCAGGTAAAAGAAGAAAGAAAGAAAGAAAGAACCAAAGCTTTCAAGCGATGGTGATCTAGAGAAAGATTGAAAGTTCACTGGAAGAGAAAGCGAACCAGGTATGGACAAACTTGCCTGAGAATCAACGCTTTAAGAGGGTGGTTTTTTTGAAAAGACATCAATTTGGAGAAAAAGGATAATTTTATTCGGGATTATATCAATGATCATTTTGTGGACCGATTGAAAAAAGAAATGCAACTTGATAAGTAAGTAATGGAAGGAAATGCTTCTAGAAATAACCGTACATTTACGGCAAGTAAATTGGTAGAAGATAATGATATTATCGCAATTGAAATTGGAACGACCACCATGTAGATATTGGACTATATACATGATAAAAAAACTTAACTATCTTAACAAACTCGATTCCTGCCGTTAATCACAGTTTAACTTAACGAAGTTTTATAAAAGCGGAAGTTTTGATGATATCGATACGTTATATACAAATGCTAAGCTCGATGAGGCGAGAAATAGTCTTTTTTTGGCCATAAATAAGTCAAAAATAATAAAAATCAACATCATCGCTCAATATTTTTTGGGTTAATCTGTTGTTTTATTTAAAATATATTTTGATTTTTAAAAAATATATATTATTATTATTTTAAAAATCAAACAACATTATATTAAAATGTGCCCTTAAAAATTAAATCAATCATTCAATCAAAAAAAGCAGGTTTAGTGCATTAGGTTGGATCACATATTGGACTCTAACTGTTTGTTAAACTCCCTCAGTTTGATGCGAATATCTCTCGAATGCTCACTTATTCGCAGGATTTCATAACCCTTGATTGTAAGGTCACGTTTAAATGGAGTGATTTAAGGACATGGAGATTTCGTGAAGACATAGTTAAATAAAGGAGTTGTACAATAACCCACATTTTACCATATAATGCACATTCTCCACACCGCCCCTGGAGGCTTTCCCTCCCATGTCTCAACGGGTCAATTGCCCTATAATTCCTTCGTCATGCCTATCCAAGGGGTGGAGGCCAGTTATGCTAACCTGATGGGTCAGTGCCCTTTTGTTTAAGAAATCTGGTACTCCGTACATATTTGAAATCCTACGAATAAGTCAGCATTCGTAAAAAGAAATAGTCTATGAAAATTAGTTTATGAAGGTTCTCTTCGAGAACCTAATTAAAAAATCCCCTTTAAAACTACGCAACCAGTTCAGTAATAGGTTGAACTTTATCTGCACAATAAGCCTCGTTTCTGCGTGCTATTCCAACAAATATCCTGGCTAGCTTACCTACCAATTTCATAATAGATTTCATTTTCTTCATTTTTTTAACCTTAACATTATGGGAGTGAATAGCTCGAAATTCCGTGTTATTCATCACAAGGCTCATGGTGGCTAAGTAAAGGAAACGTCTTAGCCTGGATCTCCCTCTCTTAGAGATGATAATTTGACCTTTCCACTTACCAGAGCTTGCTTCAGCCAGATGCAACCCAGCGTGCCGAAGTAAAGAATTACCGTGTGAAAAACCACTTAGATCTCCTGCTTCACCTAATATTCCGGCTAAAGAAATTTCACTAATTCCCTTAATGGCAAGCAGCTTCTTGGCAAAAGGTATTTGTTTTAATACATCCTTAACCTCTTGTTCCACTCTTTCGAGTTGTAAGACTGCGAGATCATACTCCTCTAATAATTGTTCCAAATGAAATTTATACGCTTCAAGTGCTTGTCTTGTGCCGACAGATTTCTTAGCTAACTGAAGAAGTAATTGAGCTTTCTTTAATCCAGGCTGCCTCTTCATTATTGATTTCCATCCTGAAACAACATCATCAGGTTTCAGGGAACGCAGTTCCATTGGAGATGGAAATAAACGAAGTGTGGCGATTGCCCCTTTAGCAGTAATGTCTTTAAATACTTGCCTGAGTTCGGGAAAGACGATATCCACCCAACGGTTTAATTGATTAATCGTGCTAACGAGTCGTTTAACTACCACATCACGGTTAGACATAAGGACCCTAAGTATTTCAAATGATTCTGAAGTGTTCCTGACAAAGGCGTAGTAACCGTTCTTCACCATATCAGCGATGACCAAGGCATCTTTCTTATCACTTTTCGACTGAGTATTGTCACGGTTTTCTTTATTCCTTTTTACTAAGTGAGGGTTTACCGTTACTACCTCAATTCCTTGTTTAAACAGCCATTTTGAAAGATTAATCCAGTAATGTCCTGTAGGTTCCATTCCCACGATCGCTACCTCCAGTTTATTTAATCTTTGAAGCTTATCCATCCATTTTAATAAACTAGCAAATCCATCTTCATTATTTTCAAATGTAAGTGGATCTCCGACTACAATTCCACGGAAATTCACTGCTCTAGCCACATGTAATTGTTGGGCAATATCCACTCCAACAACAAGGTGTTTATCGGAAATTCTTTCTATTAGTTGATTTTGTTTATCTTGCATTTTAAACTTCATATTAGGGTTCCTCCTAAGAATCTGAGTTAGAGTGGTGTCTTACTCATATCTTACTGAGGAGCCCTATTTTTTTCAAAGCTGAAAAATAACGAACTACAGGAATGCTAACCTGTCCCGTTAGTTTTGTCGCGCCCTTTATGGGTAGCACTCATGGGAGATTAATCCTTTTTTTGTCGTCGCGCTAGCCTCTACTTAATATGCTATGATTGGAGGTTTTTGTTTAACGATTGACCAAACTCAATCAGATTACTCATAAGGCTCAGCCTTTTAAAAAAGCGTTTTTACTGGCTCTATTTTTTGTGGTCTTTTCTAGATTTTGAGCTTTTTAAATTTTCATGGGAGTTCAACAAGAAAAAACATAGCTTAACTTGTTTTTATATGCCTGCCGTACTTCTTATGTAGGGGTTTCTTGCACTACTTCCAATTCCAATTGCATCTTCCTAATTTATCTTTTCTAATTGGTCAGCGATTTTCCGTGATATACGATTACCTTTATTCTATTGTTTTTCATACAACCTTCATTTTCCCAAAATATGAAGAAGAAATCCCTTTGCAAGAAGGTAAAGTGATTTTTTTTAAGAATCGGATTTCTGGGATGATTGGTTAGCAAGATGCCATCAGAACAGCGACAAACAATTTTAATTTAAAAAATGTTTTTATCAGAGGTTATCATACCTCGCGAATAAGGAAGAATTATATATTGATAAAACAAGAGAGGTAATACAAGAATTACCTCAAAAAAACCTTTCTACACATGAGTAGAAAGGCCGGTTAAACAATCCGTAATTTAATTTTCTTTCGTTAATCGACTCATTCGGAATGGAGTAATGATGAGAACGATAATAAGGACAATTCCCATATAGCCAAAGATTGGATAGAGAGAGGAAACAAGTTTAGTGAAGCCAAAGAAGCTTGCTATAAATCCTATCAACAGTGATGAAATAACAATCACTTTAAATTTTGTGGTCTGCGGATCTGAAAAGCGTGTTCCAAATGAGTAGAACATGCTGACTGCCGTATTGAAAATCATAGCGAACAGAACGAGAGAGTACAGAATACCTAGGAGAGGTGAAATACTGTTGGCGATTCCCAGCATGGGCATATCCAAGTCCGATACAGTATTAATATTTGAGAAAATAGTAAGGTGACTAATTATAAGAAGTAGACCTAAAACGATCCCTCCTGTAAGCCCTCCAATGGATGATATTCTTTCATCGGGTTCATTTCCACCCATAACAAGTGTCATGGAAGCCCCCATTGCAATGGTTATTGAAATATAGTTTATTGCAGATATAAGCCAATGTCCCGCAGCTGAATTTTGTTCCAGCGCATGTGGTTCTAGTGACGTAAACGATGAATTCATTGTAAACATACTATAAATGAATAGAAAAAGTACGACAAGAATCAGAAATGGTGTGACGGATGCAATTACCTTAATCACACGGTCGACTTTCAGCATAACTGTTATCATAACAAGAACAGTCATAAGAATGGTTCCTATAAAGGAAGGTAATCCGAATTGCTGATCAAAGATCGAGCCTGACCCCGCAATCATGACAATTCCTATACCAAATAGGATGGCATTCAGAACATAATCAATGATACAGCCGAGAAAGCGACCACAAATCTTATAAATCACTTCCTGATGCGAATCTGTTTGTGTACGACTGCCAAGCTTCATCAGAATCATTCCAAGGTATGCAAAAATAGCGACTGAAATGATAGCTCCAATTGTGCCCAAGTTCCCGAAGCTTACAAAATAAAGCATGGTTTCTTGTCCTGAGGCGAACCCTGCTCCGACTAGAATTCCGATAAAAGCGCTAGCGATCTTAAGGATTCTCTTCATGTTGTCCTCCGTTTTTCTTACGTTTATATTTTTTTCTTAACTATTTGATAGGAGTGTTATTTGATAACCACATCTTTTGATACATATAATTTCCTAAGGAGGCTCCATGGTGTATTTATGGAGATGATTAACTTAGACACCGTCCTTTCATGGTACTGAAGTTCCCCAGTACTCTCGGGGGATTAGTCGATTTCCCGTACGCTACTGCCATCTCTTCATTCAGCTCTTTCGAACGTTTCGCTGCATGATGAATCGCCTGTGAAATGGCTCTGCCGCCATTATTTTTCCGTAACGCATCAAGTCCGGATGCTGTCGTTCCATTTGGTGAAGTAACTTTCTCCCTGAGGCTTGCCGGTGTCTCGTCGTTCACCATAATCATCTTGGCTGCGCCTAAAATCGTTTGGGCGACAATCTCACGGACCATCGCTTCATCCATCCCCTTTTTAACGCCAGCGTGTTCCATATGCTCCATTAAATAATAGAAGTAAGCAGGTCCGCTTCCTGCAATTCCTGTAAAAATATCCATATGCTCTTCTTCAATTAAGAACACTTTTCCCATACAGCCTAACAGTTCTTTCACTGCTATCACATTGTCCATGGCTGTATATCTTCCCGGACATAACGCAGTTGCCGACTCCCGGATCATGCTAGACGTATTCGGCATCAACCGCACAACCTGCTGTCCAAGCTGTAGATGATTTTCCATGAATTCAGTGGAAATGCCCGCTAAAACAGAAATTACAACTTGATCCACTCTTATTTTATCTTTGAGTGCATCAAGAGCATCTGCTGCTCCCTGGGGCTTCATTGCCAAAATGAAAAAATCAACTTCTTCATATGGCAATGCATCCTGATGGACCGCATGGACTCCATACACGTGATTCATTTCCTCGAGTCGTAATTGATTGCTGCGATTTGTCACATAAATTCTATCTGCTGGTATGCTCCCAATCTGCACAATTCCTGAAATCATCGACTCTGCCATCGAACCGGCTCCTAAAAATGCAACAGTTTTATCTCTCAACATTATGCCCTCCTAAAAGTTCATTGTTCGTAATTCCGTTCGTATTTTTTAACCTTGTTATCGTAACATGCTGAGATTTAGATTCAAGGGAAGAGAGGACATTCACAAGGAAAAGGCCGAGATAATGAAGGGAAGCGTTATCATTTGGGGCTTACATGCCAGTCAGGTCATTTAATCAAGGATAATCGGCTGTAATCGGGGTATTTGCGGATATATTAGGAAGAAAAACGTAATAAAATTATTGAACTATATGGAGCTGAGTTGAACAATGCAGGTAACTGCGGCACCTCTTTTTCCTATTCCAAAGTTATTTTGTGAAGGATTGTACTTAATTAACGGGTGTGTTAGCAAAAGATCGGAGCTGTCTCTAAGGCAGCTTTTTCTTTATACAACAAACTAGTCAGGATAGTTTAGGAATAAATGATATAATTTGTAATATTGATTTAATTGAAAGGAGTTTGCTGCATATGCCAACCTGTCAGCAATGTGGCAATAAATGGGGTTGGATAGAGGCCTTTTTTAAAATGTTTACCTTTAAAAAGAAGTTAAGATGTTCATCCTGTGATTCATCCCAATACGTTTCCAAGAAAACAAGAATGCTATTAAGCCTATTTATATTTATATCTTTATTGATTGTACCGTTAATGTCATATGGTGTACCTAAAGGTTATGTCTTAGCTTTTGAAATAGTTGCGTATGCTTTAGTGATTATTTTGATGCCATTTATATATAAGCTAAGTAACAAGGACGAAAAGATGTGGTAGTCATGCATTAACAAAAGATCGGAGCTGTCTTTAAGGCAGCTTTTTTTTGGAACTATCAGGGCAGGGGAATGAATTTAAAGCAAAAGAACAGGGAGAAGTTAACATGAATCAGAATATTGGTACAGAAGAAGCGATTAAAAGGTGGGATAGTTTCGCGGATACATATTCTGCAAATCATACCGAGCAAGGAGATCTTCATAAAGAAGTTTTTTTAAATCCAACTATATTATCACTTATGAAAACGGTAAGGAATAAAAATGTTTTAGATGCCGGGTGTGGTGAGGGGTATTTAAGTCGAATGTTAGCGAGGTCCGAAGCGACTGTAACGGCTGTGGATTATTCATCACGGATGATAGAAATTGCTAAAGAAAGAACCCGGAATGATTTGTTGATTGATTATAGGCAGGCTAATTGTGAGGACTTGAATTGTTTAGAGGACAAAAGTTTCGATTTAATAGTATCCAATATGGTCATTCAAGATCTTGCAGATTACGAAAAAGCATTTCAGGAAATGTATCGTCTATTGGTAGATGGAGGCTGTTTTATATTTTCGATTTTACATCCTTGTTTTGTTACTCCAGAAAGTGGTTGGGAAAAAACAAAGGACGGTAAAAAACTGCATTGGAACGTAGATAAATATTTTTATGAAGGTGTGTATGAACAACGTTTAGGTGATAAAGAAAAAATGCTATTCTTTCATAGAACATTAACAAGTTATATAAACACTTTAATCAAAACAGGTTTTATTTTAGAAAGCATAATAGAACCTAAGCCATCAAAAGAGATATTAGAAAAATATCCTTCATTTGAAGAAGATTTCAGATGTGCTGATTTTATAGTTTTTAAACTAAAAAAGTAAAGGTTATAAAAATATTATAAAATCAACTAGAGGAAGGTGTACACGGTGGGGGGAAATTACAGAATGATGAATGAGGTCTTAGCAAATGTCCAGTAAAACATATCAAATGAACCAGAGTTATGCTGATTCTCAAGAAAAACAAAAAATGTTATACAAACGTACATTAATTATTATAAGTATTTCACAAATTTTTGGCGGTGCCGGGTTAGCGGCTGGAGTTACGGTGGGGGCACTTCTTGCACAACAAATGCTTGGCACAGATGCATTTGCTGGAGTTCCATCGGGTTTATTTACTTTAGGATCTGCCGGGGCTGCTTTAATCGTGGGGAGACTTTCTCAACGTTACGGCCGCCGTACAGGTCTAACAGCTGGTTTTTTGATAGGTGGGCTTGGAGCGATAGGAGTCATAACGGCAGCCATCATAAATAGCGTTTTCCTTTTATTTGCTTCCCTGCTCATCTATGGTGCAGGAACAGCGACAAATTTACAAGCTCGCTACGCTGGTACGGACTTGGCTAACAATAAACAGCGAGCAACTGCCATCAGTATTACCATGGTGTTTACGACATTTGGTGCAGTTGCCGGTCCGAATTTAGTGAATGTAATGGGGGATTTTGCTCTTTCTATTGGCGTTCCTTCACTCGCTGGTCCTTTCATTTTATCAGCGGCAGCATTTATCTTGGCAGGTCTTGTCCTTTTCGTTTTACTTCGCCCAGACCCATTAGTTATAGCAAGAACAATAGAAGCGTCCAAACAAGAAAGTAATCGATTGGGATATTCGGCTGATACTGAACAAATGGTAAACAAAAGAGGAATTATTGTTGGTGCGGCAATTATGGTTCTTACTCAAATTGTAATGGTGGCCATTATGACCATGACGCCAGTTCATATGAGACATCATGGACATGACTTGGGTGAAATAGGTCTCGTTATAGGATTTCATATAGCTGCCATGTATCTTCCTTCACTGGTTACAGGTGTCCTTGTTGATAAGTTTGGCCGTACTGCAATGGCTATTGCCTCTGGAGCTACGCTGCTTCTGGCCGGTTTAATATCGGCGATTGCACCAGGAGATTCTATGATTCTCCTAGTTATTGCCCTTTCTTTACTTGGATTAGGATGGAATTTCGGTTTAATAAGTGGGACGGCTCTTATTGTTGATTCAACCGACACTTCGAATCGGGCTAAAACCCAAGGTACGGTGGATGTTTTAATTGCATTATCAGGAGCCTCTGGTGGAGCCTTATCTGGAATGATTGTGGCCGGTTCAAGTTATACAGCATTATCATTTATTGGAGGGTTATTATCTTTATTATTGATTCCAGTGGTCATCTGGTCTAGGGGAAGTGAAAAATAAAAAAAGCCATATAATAAGTAAAAAGAGTCATTTCCTATCTACAGGAAACGGCTTTTGAAGGTCATTTTGAAACGTTTGCCCCTTTTTTGCCAAACAAAAAATCCCCTCCATCCTCGAAGGGTTGCTCTGTTTTGTGCAATAGCATTGGGGAAATGAATAAAGTTTACCACCTCATAATTATTGCAGCATTGATTGTTGAGCAATCTGTAGATTATAATAATAATAGGAATACTACAAATGTACTATAAATTCATAAGAACTAACGGGTTGGGGGAGAAATTATGATGAAAAAACTAGCAAAGGCATTAACCGTAGGAGTATTAGCTCTAGGATTACTGGCAGGAGTTGGAGCAAATAAAGGAGAAGCTGCAACAGTAACAAAGCCGATCGGTTCAACTTTCTATAAGAGCGCCTTAGTAGGTACTACCTATAAGGTTCAAGATTATAAAGGTAATACAATTAATGCAAAAACAACTAAAGCTGTAACGTTAACTCCATATGCAACAAATAAAAACTTTTCATATGCTACAGTAACATTTGTAGATTATGATAAAGTAGGAACAAAGTGGGTCAAGTATACAAAAACAGCCAAAGGATATTTCTTTACTCCTATTAAAAATGGTATAACTTACAATGAATATACAAATGTAAAAAAAGGAATGACTTATAATCAAACGGTATCTATCACAGGTGAATATATGAAATTAGATTCAACATATACATATGGCGGCATTACCCAAAAAGATTATACCTGGAGCCGTTACAGTGACACTAATGACACAGATTTTTATACGGTTTTTGAAAACAACAAGTTAACATACAAAAGCTATTCTGTAAGTGAATATTAATAACAAAAAAGCCCCTCTCGTGTGAGAAGGGCTTTTTATTTTTATTATTCCAAGTATAAAAATTGTTTCTTTTTCATTTAGGTGAATTTTGATATTGTGAGGGGAGGGGTGAAGTTTTGGAAAATACAAGAAAATTGAAAAAACAAGAAGCAATACCTTTGATATTGACTGTTGTTTAGTTATAGCTGCAATACTGGTTTTTATATCGGCAGATCGATACCGAATATAGATTTAAGGATATCGATTTTTTATTTTGATATTGGATTTTTAGTGGCTTTGATTTTGGGAACCAAGGCAAAGCAATTTGGTATAGGGGCAGGGATTGTTGAAAAAAGGAATTCAACCTATGTTTGTATAAATAGTAATATTTAACGATGTTTGGCATTGCGCGCTAATGGTATTTTAACAGTTAAATTATTTTCTAAATGGGGAGGGGCATTTTTGCAAACTTTTTTTAGATATAACTGGATGGTAAGAGAAGACTGGTATCGTTGGTGTGAAGAGTTAAGTGAAGAAGAACTTCTGCGGAACCGAACGGGTGGAATGGGAAGTATATTGCATACACTTTTCCATATTGTTGATGTCGAATGGAGCTGGATACGTCTCTTACAAGGTAAAACCGACTTTCAGGAGAGTTTTGATAGTTATAAAAGCTTGAACAAAGTTCGAAAATTGGACGCTGAATTTCATTTGGAAGTGGAAAACTTTGTGAACAACTGGGATGCTAGTATGGAAAATCAATTATTTTATGATACCTTGCAAGATGGAAGAATTGTGACGGATACTTGGGGTGAAATATTGCGACATACTATTGCTCACGAAATTCACCATATAGGGCAATTATCAATTTGGGCAAGGGAATTAGGGAAAAAGCCTGTTTCTGCAAACCTTATAGGTCGGGGTCTTTCCTCTCATTCCATATAAATAATTCAAATGGATATTAATTTAGTCGGTTTCTATAAATATTGAGTGAAATCCTTCAATTAGAAATCGCCTTTTCGATGTTCTGCTGCTGGTCAGTTTTGTTAAGCAAAATCAGTTTGTGAAGAATTGTATTTAAAGTAACGGGTGCGTTAGCTGAAAAAAGCTGTCTTTAAGGCAGCTTTTTCTTAATGAACTAAAGGGGCAGGATTGTTCAACAAGAAGATTGCAAAAAAGACCGCCTATACTGGCGATCTTTCGAATCTACGTATTAAAAAACTAAGCAGCATCTTTTATCTCTCTTGTTTTGGTAGCAAATAGTTTTTCTTTAAGAGTTGGCATAATTATGCCATCTACCCCATATCTTCCTGCATTCATAGCAGAAACTAGGATAAACATTGACAATAAAACAAGTTGTGGGTTTGTACTTGTAGTACCACTAAACATATAAGAAAAGTTCATCGCCATTCCAAAAAACACTGCTGTTTTTGTAAAACAACCGATTAATAGACCTAGACCTACTAATAGTTCTCCCCAAGGAACTAAGAGGTTAAATACCTCTATATTAGGAATCGCTATATTTTTTAGAAATACCACCCACCATTCTTGAACTGCCGGATGTTCTCCTGTTGCGTTGGCCAACGCACCCTGTAAAAAGCCAGAAGCATCAAACTGTCCACTTGCTATTTTCCCCCAACCAGCCATAATCCACGTATATCCGATATATACACGTAATACAGCTAAGAGTATAGAAATGTTTTTGTTTTGTCTTAGAGCATCAATCATCATGTTTTTCCCCCAATAGTTCAAAATAAAAAGTAATAAGAAATATAATAACATAACTGAAAATGATTTTCATTATCATTTATGTGAAGAATATGTAAAAAAAGGCCCAAACAACTATGGAATATGTTAAAAAAATATATTCCCTAATATACCGAGTGGTGCAAACCGTTGATACTCCAATGTTTATAGAGGGAGGATAGTTGAAGAAGGAATTGAAGAAACAAAAAGAGAATAGGTACTGTTAGTTAAAATGATTTTTATAGAAAGAAGGATTAATATGGCATATTGCAAAGTTCGCCAAGCAGAAATTTATTATGAAGATTTAGGGGAAGGAAAACCAATTTTAATGATACACGGTTATTCTCCGGACCATCGATTAATGAGTGGTTGTATGGAACCAATATTTACCAATAGGGAGGGGTGGCGACGTATTTATATCGACCTGCCTGGGATGGGATTAACAAAAGAATATAACGAAATAAGTAGTTCTGATGAAATGCTGGATGCTGTTTTAGAGTTTATTCAAGCTGTAATTCCTAACCAAGAGTACGTAATTGCTGGGGAATCTTACGGTGGCTATATAGCTAGGGGCATTATTGAAAAGCATCAAGAACAAATACTTGGTGCAGCATTTATATGTCCTCTTATTATTCCTCTTCTAGAAAATAGAACAGTTGAGATACATAAAATAATGAGAACGGATGAGAAGTTTATTGAAAGCCTATCAAAGGGTGAATTAGAAGATTTTAGAAATAACAACATTATACTTGATGAGTACACATGGTTAAGGTACAACAAAGAAATTCTAAGTGGTTGTAAAATTGGAGATGAAAAGTTTCTAAATAAGGTTAAGAATAAATATGGGTTTTCTTTTAAGATTGACCAGTCTGATTTTATTAAACCGAGTGTATTCCTGTTAGGAAGACAAGACTCTTCGGTTGGATATAAAGATGCTCTTGACATAGCAAACAAGTATCCGCGAGGAACATTTGCTGTATTGGATATGGCAGGTCACAATTTACAAATTGAACAACCACAACTTTTTAGCACTCTATTAAATGAATGGTTGGATAGAATTGAAGAGTTCCAAAACTAATACTTAACGCAGTAATTGAAGTTTGTGAAATAATAGTGCTTAAACTAACGGTTGCTTTAGCATAGGATCGAAGGCGGTTATTTCTTATGGAACGGGGAGGTTAGTGAAATGACAATCCTTTGTAAATCTTATATTGTTATAATGGAAATAAAAGCTTAATTATAGGAGATAAAAATGTTTGATAAAATTAAGATTTGGGCGAGGAGTCTAAAACGGCAAATTTTTATCCTTTACTTTGCTTGTAAAGATGAACGGGTGCCTTGGCATGCAAAGGTATTTACGGCTTGTGTTGTGGCTTATGCATTCAGTCCGATAGACATAATACCTGATTTTATACCCATTCTTGGCTACTTAGACGATGTAATTCTCGTTCCTATAGGGATAATGATCGCATTAAAGATGATACCAAAGAGTGTATTAACCGACTGTGAAGTTAAGGCAGAAGAAATGATGAAAAAGGGTAAGCCGAAGAATTGGATAGTCGGCTCACTAATAGTAATGATTTGGGTCTTAATTATAATATGGGCAATTATATATATTTATCGTTTAATGAACTAACGGTTGCTTTACTTCACTAGGATGCACTAAAGAAGACCTTTATAGGTGGTCTCAGTTTGTAGACAAAAGGGGTTCGGAATTAAAAAATTCTGAACCCTTTTTGAAATTCCCTTTGAATTTTCGCCTAAAGTTAAGAGAGTGGGGCTCTACGAGCSCAMTATGTTAGGCCATTTTTGGACCTCGCCATGTYCAATTGGCCATCTTCTTTAAATTAATGGCAGCCTCCATTTTACGAAACAAATGGTTCGGTGGCACCAGTTGATCTAAAGTAATCATTTCAAGTTGATCTCGCTGAATAAAATCTCGTTTAGAAAGCATCCTCATAACCTCAAGTTTTAATACTTCWATTTTAAAACAAAAATGACTCCAGGCAAAAGTGTTCTATCTAAAAGGTAAGACAAAGTTGATTGGAGCGGGTGTTCGAGACTCCTGCGGGAAAAGCGCGTCTAGGGGAGACCCCGCAGGCGAAAGCYGAGGGCCGACCGCCCGCGGAAAGCGAGTGCCCTACGTTCCAATCAACGTCCAAATTGTACAAGCCATAAAAATAGACAAACTCGATTTTCMYCGAGTTTGTCTACAGTCTGAGACCACTTATAGGTGGTCTCTTTTATTTGTTCAAAAATCAACATTAAATCTTTAACAAAGCCATGGTTAAAAAGCGATCTTAATATAGTCAATGGAATCATTGTTAAAAGTGATTTTCCCTCCATTAATTTGTGGTACAAGAATTGGACTCTCTGAAGTTGATGAATTGTCATCTTTTACTTTTTAAGATTCTTAGGTTTTCCATATCCCCATTTACTATCACATCAATATGAGCAGAGATGATATCAATATCTAAATCCCACCATTTAATTTCCAGCAGTTCGTTAATGATTTCTTTTGAGAAGCGGGTTTTAAGTTTCTTTTCGGGATTCCCTCCAACGATGGTGTAAGGTTCCACATCTTTGGTAATAACCGATTTGGCGGCTACAATTGCACCATCCCCGATTTTTATTCCAGGCATGATGACAGTATCCATTCCTATCCAAACATCATTTCCAATTATGGTATCACCTTTAAACGGCAACTGATCTAACGTTGGCGTATACTTTTCCCATCCGTGTCCGAAAATGTTGAAGGGGTAGGTTGAAAAACCATCCATTCTATGGTTGGCTCCATTCATAATAAACGTTACACCAGGTGCCATGGCGCAAAATTTCCCGATGACAAGCCGGTCACCGAAGAATTCGTAGTGATATAACACTTGATCTTCAAAAGACTCACCATTTCTTGCATCGTAATATGAATATTCACCCGCAATAATGTTTGGTCTAGTGATTGTATTTTTAATGAATTGCACGACGTGATTTCCTTTAATCGGATATTTATCTTGAGGATTTGGTCCATGTTGCTTATTAGATTCCATGCATATCCACTGCCTTTCAGGGTGTTTATAATATACTTAGCCGTCCGATCTTATTGCATTCCTCAGTGAACCAAATGGCACCATCAGGACCTGATGCAATTCCATGTGGCTCCGCATTTTGTGTAGGAATTGGATATTCCGTAATTTCTCCTTGCATGGTAATGCGCCCAATTTGATTACTTCCCCATTCAGTGAACCATAAAGCACAGTCAGGACCTGTCACTATTGCGTGTGGGCGGGCATCTGCAGTAGGGATGGTATATTCACATATTGTTCCAGAAGTAGTAATGCGCCCGATTTTATTTCCGTTAATTTCCACAAACCAGAGTGCACCGTCCGGGCCGCTTGTAATCCCTACAGGGCCAGCATTTTTTGTTGGCAATGTGTAATTAGTCACTTCTCCAAGCATCGTAATGCGCCCAATTTGATTACTCTGATTCTCAGTAAACCAAATGGCACCGTCAGTTCCAGCAACAATGAAAGAGGGGTAAGAGCCGGGACTCGGTAAATCATACTGAATAATTTCACCTGATGATAAAATTCGCCCTATCCTATTTCCATTCATCTCGGTAAACCAAATGTCTCCATTGTGTCCTTCCGTTATTCCAAAAGGTGCTGAGTTTGGACTCGGGAGAGTATATTCGATGATTTCACCTGTACCTGTCAGTTTTCCAATTTTATTCGCCCTATTTTCCGTAAACCATACATCTCCCTGAGTTGTGGAGATTATAGATAGCACACCGGCGTTGGGTGTAGGAACGATGAATGGAGTAACTTCACCGTTAACGGTCATTCGCCCAATTTGATTTGCTTTATGTTGTGTAAACCATAGCGCACCATCTTTTCCGGCAGTTATTCCATATGGGCCTGAATCTTTGTCAAGAAGTTCGTATTCGTCCATTTTTATCCCCACTATATGCCTCCTCCTTTTTGTATGAAATTCTTCTAGTCATTCGTTATAGATAATTGAAATCCTGCGAAAAAGTTTTTGCACATGGGGTGAAGTCTGTCCAAGGAGAGATTTTAATTCATAGATGAAAAGGTTATTTAAGATTCTATGTTTCCAATTGGTCATATTTGCAGCAGAACCCAATTACCTAACAATTTGGGTGAATTGTCTGATACAAAAGTTTTTTTTCCACATAGTTTATTAAAAGTATGGTTACTCCAGCGGTGTTGATTAATCATGGGTATTTAATAAAGAACAATATTCAACATTAGAAAATTATGCATGTATATGGATACAGCCTGATATTAGAACATAATGAATCTGTCGTGACCTTGCCCTTATTTTGGCGGAAAATACATTTATATATATCACAGGAGGGGTTTTCATGGAGAAAGCAATAATTGTGCCTTGGGAAGAAGATGAACTCACTCATGAGTTTTTTGTTCCTGAATATATTGAAAAAATGGCACTGGAAGTTCTTGAACATTACGGTTTCTCCGTTCAGAACATTCAAGTTGTTACAACAAAACCAGATAAAGGCGGCTCTATATGGAAAATGGAAACAAGTCAAGGGCCAAAGAGTTTAAAACTTTTACACAGAAGACCTACAAGAAGCATGTTTAGTTTAGGAGCTCAAGAATATTTAGTTAATGTTAAGGAAGCAAGAGTACCGCCCATCGTGAAAACCAAAGATGGAAAGGATTATGTTGAGGCTGGAGGGAAGTTATGGTTCGTCGCTGAGTGGATCGAATCATTGGCACCTGTATCAAAAGATTTGGAAGGAGCCAAACATCTTTGTAATGCTCTCGGCGAATTCCACCTTTTAAGCAAAGGGTATGTTCCGCCTAAACAAGCTGAAGTTGCATCCCGGTTATATAAATGGCCAGCGACTTATGAAAAAGTCATCAATAAGATGGATTGGTTTCGAAACATTGCTAATGCATATGAAGAAATGCCTGCAAGCCCCTATTTGCTGAATGTTCTAAATGAATTTGAAGAACAAGCAAAAAGAAGCTTAGAAAGATTAAATGAATCAAGCTATCTAGAGCTAGCGCAACAAGGAAATGAATATTGGGGATTAGTGCATCAAGATTATGGCTGGTCAAATGGTCAAATGGGCTCTAATGGAATGTGGATTATTGATCTTGACGGTGTTGCTTATGACCTTCCTATTCGCGATTTAAGAAAACTGATTACCGGCACCATGGCGGATTTATATAGATGGGATGCAACTTGGGTAAGGGAAATGATCAAGTCCTATCACGAAGCAAATCCAATTTCATCGCAACTATATGATCTCTTAATGATCGATTTATCTGCACCAAATGAATTTTACAAGAATGTTAAAGAAGTAGTATATGAACCTGAATTATTTCTAACTGATCAAACAACAACGATGATTCAAACAATCGTTGATACCGATCAAACAAAATGGCCAGTGTTAGAAGAAATTAAAGATGATTGGAAGGGAATGGAACAAGCATGAAAGTTTTAATGATTTGTACCGAAAAGCTTCCTGTTCCTCCGGTACTGGGCGGGGCCATTCAAACCTATATCTCAGGCATCCTGCCGCATTTAAGTAAAGCCCATGATATTACGGTTTTAGGTATTAATGATCCATCACTCCCTGATCAAGAGACGATTGATGGAAACCGTTATGTACGTGTACCTGGAAAAATATTCGAAGTATATCGAGAAGAGGTTGTCAGCTATCTTGAAGCAAATCATTACGATCTAATTCATATCTTCAATCGGCCTCGGCTAGTCCTTCCTGTCCGAAAAGCAGCCCCTCATTCAAAAATTACCCTTAGCATGCATAATGATATGTTTAATCCAGAGAAAATCAATCCGGAAGAAGCAAAAGCAGCCATAGACGAAGTTACGAATATTGTAACTGTCAGTGATTATATAGGGAATGTCATAAAAAGTTTATATCCGCAAGCTTCATCAAAGATCCGCACCATCTATTCTGGTGTTGACACCAATCGATTTCTGCCCGGCAGTCACTCGAAAATGCAAAAAATTCGTAATGAATTACGTAAAGCAAACGGTCTTGAAAACAAAACGGTCATATTATTTGCAGGAAGACTTTCAAGTAATAAAGGTGTAGATAGGTTAATTCGGGCACTGCCTGAGCTTTCAAGTAAATTTAAGGATTTGGCTTTAGTTATTGTCGGAAGTAAATGGTTCAGCCAAAATGATGTTACCGATTATGTAGCTTATGTAAGAGCATTGGCAAAAAAGCTGCCTATCCCAGTTGTTTCAACAGGTTTTGTCGCACCTAGTGAAATACAAAATTGGTTTGCTTCTGCCGATTTATTCGTGTGTACATCAATATGGCAAGAACCGCTTGCGCGCGTCCATTATGAAGCGATGGCTTCAGGGCTTCCAATCGTAACAACTGCAAGAGGCGGAAATCCAGAGGTCATTCGTATAAGAGAGAATGGGCTTGTAGTAGAGAATCCAGAAGATCCTGGATGTTTTACAGAGAAGATTACAGAAATTCTATCAAACAGGTCACTAATGAAAAAAATGGGCGAACGAGGCAGAGAACTTGCCCTTAGCTTATATGAATGGGATCGAGTAGGATCTGAAATACTTGAAGTTTGGAAAAAATAACTGTATAACCAATCAAAAGCGGTTGTGTATTGCGCTTAAATATACTTGTCACTGGTGCTGAAGGGGTTACGGATGACATTCATTTGAACCATTCCTAAAGGGTACGAAAAACAAAATGATTGGCGATGATGCATTTGCAGGACCTACCTCCATTACCCCCTAATAAGCTAAGAAAGTTAAGCTTAAAGCTCTCCAGAACCACCCCGAATTTCAATTTTATTATGCGGAAAATTTGTCGATGACACCCCACGGAATCAGACTTTGTAGAAAAAAAAATTTAAGGGACCCCTTGAATGTAGATTCGAAAAAGGTCGGGAATTTCGGGATTGACTTCAAACTTTGGAGGGTTAAATCGCTCTCTTTTCAAATGAAACAAGTTGAAGAGCCATAATTGAGTAAAAAAAAGCACCCTGCTCACCTATTAAATAGGCTGTTCAAGGTGCTTGTATTATTTGTTTGAAAATTCCCTGAATAAGGTTATAATTAAAAGTGTTGGAGAACCTAGCCAACTAGACACCCTTAGAGAATTGCCTTGTCCGCTACTTTCTAAGGGTGGATATTAATATTCTGGCTCATGCTTGGTTGAATTTCGGGTATGGAATGATGGTGTGTAATGGATGGATTTGTTTTTCCATTCAGAATGGCATTTAACACAACCAGTGTTATTGTACCCATCACGACTCCGTTTCCACATATTAATTGGACTGTTTCCGGGAATTTATCGAATGCTTCCGGGACCCCCTTGACTGCCAGACCGACTCCTATCCCAAGTGCAATCGTCAATTGATTGGAAGGTTTGCTTAAATCAGCTTTGGCTATCATCCCCAAAGCTGCAGATAGAAGCATGCCGAACATTGGTATCATGGCCCCGCCCAGAACGGGTAAAGGGATCATCGTCGTAAGACCGGCAACCTTAGGCACAAAAGCTAGAAAGATTAGGATACAACCTGCCGTGACTACTACCGAGCGCTGAGTTACCTTTGTCAGCAAGACCAAGCCAACATTTTGTGAGAAGGTAGAATGGTTGAAAGAGTTGAAGATACCGCTTATGAAGCTCCCTATTCCTTCTGCACGGAGGCCCTTTTCCACATCTTTTTCGGTTATTTCCTTCCCGCATACTTCCCCGAGTGTCAAAAAGACGCCTATACTTTCCACAGCTATGATTAAAGATATGATTGTCATGGTGATAATAGATGAAAGGTCGAAGGTAGGTACCCCAAAATAAAAAGGAGTCACCATTGTAAACCAGCTGGCCTCTGTAAAGCCAGAGGTATCGACCATACCTAAAAAACCAGCCAATATAGTGCCGAGAATCATGGCGAAAAGAACTGAAACCGCTTTCAAGAAACCTTTGGTAAGTGTATTCAATAAAAGGAAACTCACTAGTGTAAAACAGGCTAGCATTAGATTCATAGGATCTCCAAAGGTGGGGGAACCGACTCCGCCCGCTGCATTTTTCATGGCAACTGGCATTAATGACACGCCTATGATTAATATGACGGACCCTGCAACAATTGGTGGGAAATAGGGTATTAATTTACCGATTACTCCTGATAAAAGGGCAACAATTATTCCGGATACCATAACTGCCCCTAAAACCCCGGTTATACTATGGACCGATCCTATGGCTATTACTGGCTCGACCACGATAAAAGAAACAGCCATTAAAGCAGGTAATCTTATACCAAATCCTTTACCGCCAATAACTTGAAGCAAGGTGACTATCCCGCAGGCGAGTAAATCAAACGAGATCAGGTATATGATCTGTTCTTGTGTCAACCCGATTGCAGGACCGACGATTAGTGGAACAGCTACCGCTCCTCCATACATTACACAAACATGCTGTAAACCTAACAATAACGTGTTTAGTTTGCTCAATTTTTCCATGTTTGCCCCCTTTTAATTAGTCACGACTTTCCAATTATATGAATGTAACGAAATCGCCTCCTTGTGATTTTGTAAATACTTCCTTATGGATGGTTTTTTGTTGCTTATTAAGAAACGCTATTTACAAAATCGGTGTATTTTTATATTATCACCGCCATAATGCTAAATCAAGACTATTTTTTGGAAAAATATGAATATTCATTCTAGTTCATTCTGTATATAATTAAGAAGAATAGGGGGAGAAATATGTATTTAACGATCGAAAAAGCTTTGAAACTTCCTGCCCTAAACCAAGTGGAAGTTATTGGAGGAAGTCAAGGGTTAACTCGGGTAATTAATTCAGTAAGTATAATGGATCATCCGGATATATCATGGATTAAACGAGGGGAACTCCTGCTGACAACCGGTTATGTGTTTAAGGATGACCTGAATGCTCAAATCAATCTTGTTAGGGAATTGTCGAAAAGAGGAAGTGCTGGATTAGCTATCAAGATTAAGCGGTTTCTTTCTACGATTCCTCCTGGAATGGTGGAAGAAGCGAACAAGTACAATTTCCCACTGCTGGAGATTCCTTATGAAATGCCTTTATCCGACTTATTATTCAGCTTTACATATGAACTTGTTAATAAGGAGAAAGTGAAACACAATGGAAAAGGAAGTGTTGAAGTTTTTCATTCTCTTTTGAATGGGGAAAATAGGAGTTCATCTTTTATCCCCCAATTACAGGAATTTGGCTTTAATCCCGATAGGCCATATATTCTGCTCTTAATAAACGGAACGAAAGAAGAAGGGGATTCATTCTTTCCAATTGGCAGAATGTTGGAGAAATTAAGCCAAACGGAAAGGGAAGATTTCAAGTATTGGAATATCGACTTCGATGGTCAATTGATTATCCTGCAAGGGAAAGGGATGGTGACTGATGAACACCTGCTTATGCAGGCTCAAAGAATTGCCATCCTTTTAGAAGGTCTTATATCCAAAGATAATCCTGGCACTTCACTATCCATTGGGTTAAGCAAGGTGAAAAAAGAAATCTACAATATGAAAGAAGGGTTTATTGAAGCTAAAAAGGCCATTCAACTAGGCTCGAGGCTTAACCCGACTAATATCAATGATTACGCAAGCGTTGAAGTTGAAGATCTAATAAACCAAATCCCTAAGGATGCCATAACTCAATACGTGCTATCCATGATTCAGCCGCTTATTGTATATGATAGGGAAAATGAGGGGGAGTTATTAAAAACGCTGGAAACCTATCTATTTTCAAGAGGGAGAATAGAAGATGCGGCACGGGCTTTGTTTGTGCATCGAAATACTGTAAAGTTCCGTTTGTCTAGAATTGAAGACTTATTAGGAGTTGATTTAAAATCGAGGGATATTGCTTTTAAATTGCAGTTTAGTATAAAGGCTGCGAAGTTATTATTACATGACTAGGTAAAGGAAGCAATCGGGAATCAACTGTTACTGCCCATGAAAAACTGCCAGGGAATGAAGGATCCCTGGCAGTTTTTCATTTGTATGGGCCATTTCTTATCGATTATCCAGCAGGCGTTTGGCATATAGGGCAAGTTTTAAAGTGAACAGATCATCATTGCTTAATTCCATTCCTAATAGTTTTTTTATGCTTTTAATTCGAAAATGGATAGTGTTTCGGTGTACTCCCATTTTTCTGGCCGTTTCAGCAGGTCGAAGATTGCATTGCAAATATGCCTCCAAGGTTTTGATCAGATCAGACTGGGTTTCATCGTCATGGTCCTTAAGCGGTGCTAAATTACCTGTAACAATATCCATGAGCACATTTTTTGGAGCATACTGCAAAATTTTAAATGTTATTAATTCTTTGTAGCCGTAAATTTCCTTTCCTGGGTTCAATCGTTTTCCCAAATCAATAGATTGTAAAGCTTCCTGTAAGCTATTGGCCAGGTTATTAATACCTGTATGATAGTTACCGACTCCCAGTGTAAGTTCCATTGGCAGGTGTGTAGACAAAGTAGAGATAATCTGTTGGCTTATCTGGGTGACTTGTGAATAAAAGCGGGTGTTCCCTAGGGGGATGGTATCCAGATAAATGATAACTAGACTGCCCTTGATATTCCTTATGAGCTTATCGATTTTATATTGCTCGGTTAATGTTTCAATTGTCTTGATAAGCTGTTTATAAGTATTGGAATCATTCCTTTGATTCCATTGCAGCGTTAAAGGTAAAACCGTACATATGAAGCTCCCAGTAATTTGTTGGAAGCTGGATTTGTCCTCCGTCATTCCTAAAATCCCGTAACTTAAATTTTTGGCACCAACTCCGGAAATATCCTCCATGCTATAACTTTGCCCTTTTTGTTCATTCTGTCTCGTCACTATTTCACGAAGCAGGGGAGACATGATATCTGATAGCGAAAACTCAGGGGGGATTTTGAGAATAGGCAAATTGGCCATATTGGCAATGCTGATGGTGGTTTGCGGAATTTCTTCCAGTTTGATGAACAATCCTGAACAATTCATTTTTGCCAATTCGATTACGAATTGGTCTAATTGTTGCGGATTATCTTGAAATAAGTATCCGGTTGTTAGAATCAATTCATTTGGCTTCAACCAGGAAAGCACATCAGGAGCATCAAAGCTATTGATGGATTCTATTTCTCTATTAAGTCCCTGCATGCCAGCTGCCACTTGGCATTGTTTGATCTGTGGTAATTTTAATGCATCAGTCATCGTTAAATGCATGATAGGTCCCCTTCGCTGTGCCTTTTTTCTCTAATTTAACTAATTTTTTGAATATTGGCAACTGGATCTAAGCCATTAAGATGGCCTGTTCTTTAAAAGGTGAGTGCGGTAAGCACAATGGGGTTGGAAAAATATTAGCTTTTTCAGCTAATGACCTATAAATGAACGCACGTATATAATTCAATTAAGTTAAGAATGTTTTGAATTATAAAAATAATTGGAAGAAGGGAGGGCCCGTATTGATATCTGACCTTAATAGCATTAATGAGTTGAACAAGGCGGAATTCATCGAAAAGTTAGGTTGGGTATATGAACATTCTCCATGGATAGCAGAGCGTTCATGGGAGTACAAGCCATTCATTTCCGTAGAGGACCTAAAACAGAAAATGGAAATAGTTGTGCAAAATGCCTCATTATCGGAACAGCTCCAATTAATCAAGTCTCACCCGGACTTAGCAGCCCGGATTGATATGGCTGAAGCATCAGTTAAAGAACAATTCGCAGCCGGTTTGAATTCGCTTTCTCCGGATGAATATGAAGAATTTCATGCGCTAAATAATCAGTATAAAGAAAAGTTTGGATTTCCGTTCATATTCGCTGTCCGTGGCAGCGATAAAACGGTGATAAAGGCAGAGATGAAAAGAAGGATTGGTTTGGATCAGGAAAATGAACTTAAGGAAGCCATCAAGCAAATCCACTTAATCGCCAGCCACAGGTTATCTGATTTTATAAACTAGGAGGAGGAATAATATGACAGCTCAAAATGAAAACAGAACGATGTATTACGGTAAAGGGGATGTATTTGTATACAGGACTTTTGTGCAGCCTCTTACAGGTTTGAGGAAAATACCGGAATCAAGTTTCACAGAAAGAGATAATACTATTTTCGGATTCAATTGCCAGATTTCTCTAAAAGGGGAAGCTTTTTTATCTTCTTTTACGGAAGGAGATAATAGCTTGGTGGTTGCAACGGATTCCATGAAAAACATCATTCATCGCCAGGCGGCCAATTATCAAGGAAATACGGCGGAAGGATTTTTAAAGTTCATATGTGAAGTTTTCCTTGATAAGTATAGCCACATAGATGCAGTGGAACTGACAGCAACTGAAGTTCCCTTCGATCATGTACTCGTTCCAAAAGGGGAAGGACATGAAAATAGTGATGTTGTCTATCGATGTTCCAGAAATGAAAGGGCTACCACTACAATCGAAGTCAAAAGGACACCTACCGGAAGCAAAATCGTTAAGCATTCAAGTGGAATAGTTGATGTCCATTTAATCAAGGTTAAAGGAAGCTCTTTTTATGGATTTATTCAAGATGAATACACCACATTGCCAGAAGCTCAGGATCGTCCACTATTTATCTACTTGGATTTCGATTGGGAATATAGCCGCTGGGAGGATGGCACTGGAGCGGATCCAGAAAAATATGTAGCAGCAGAACAAATTTGTGATATTGCAAACACAGTGTTCCATGAACTGAATAACCGTTCGATACAGCAGCTCATTTATCATATTGGCATTAGGATTCTGGAACGTTTCCCTCAGCTGGCGAATGTTCAATTTAAAACCAATAATCGTACCTGGGAAACCGTTGTGGAAACCATTCCGAATTCAGAAGGAAGTGTTTATCAGGAACCACGTCCTCCGTTTGGCTTCCAAGGCTTTGTCGTTACACAAGAAGACGTTAAACAAAAAAAGGCAGCTGATTCAACTGTAGGGGCTTCCCGATAATGGACAGTAAGCTGACCACACATGTTTTAGACCTCTCTAAAGGTCTGCCGGCAAAAGGGATGAAGATAGAACTTTGGGCCATAGCAGAACAGGGAGACCATTCTTTCATAAAAGAGGTCTGTACAAACAAAGATGGGCGAGTGGATGATCCGCTTCTTCAAGGGGATGATCTCAAACCAGGTGAGTATGAGCTTGTCTTTTATGTCGGGGAATATTTCAATGATGGTGCGAATGATCCAAATATAAGGCCATTTTTAAATAAGGTCCCACTTCGTTTTGGAATAGGAAGTAATGAAGAACATTATCATGTTCCTCTGCTTGTTGCTCCGGGAGGATATAGCACCTACCGAGGAAGCTAATAAATCAGTAAGAGAGTTGGAGGGTTCAAATTGGCACATGAGCGTACTGGTGCAGTGACTTTAGGCGGGAATCCAGTGACCTTGATTGGTCCTGAACTAAGAGTAGGGGATATGGCCCCTGACTTCACACTATTAACAAATGACCGCCGTAAAGTACATTTAACAGACTATAAAAATAAGACATGCATCATCACGACTGTTCCTTCGCTTGATACTGGTGTATGTGACTTACAAACAAGGCTCTTAAATGAAGAAGCAAGCAAAATGGGTGATGATGTAGCGGTGTTGGCTATCAGCGCAGACCTTCCCTTTGCTCAAGCAAGATGGTGCAAAGAAAGTAATGTCGAAGCTATAACCATTCTTTCCGATCACTTTGATTTGTCTTTTGGTACTGCATATGGAACGTATATGAAAGAACAACGATTGGAATGCAGGGCAGTATTTGTAATAAATCAAGAAGGAACCATTAAGTATGTGGAATATGTACCGGAAGTCACGGATCACGCAGATTATGAATCCGCATTACAGGTAGCGAAGGAAGTGATAAATAAAGCTGGTGCAGCTAAATAAACATTTTCCCTCACGAAGGATAGTAAAAGTACATTCTATTATCCGCAAGGCCGTCCGATTTTCAAAAGCTGGACGGTCTTTTGTTGATACTGAATTAAATTAGTAGTTTTCCAGTGACTTATTCAGGTCTCTTTCTAATGTCAAAATATAATTACTAAAATTAAACATTAATTCCTTTTATTTGAATGATAATCATGCTATAATGAAAGTCCAATAGCTTTATATAATATGGAAGCGCTTCCTTATTCAAGGGAGTGCCCTTTTTATGTTTTCACTTACTTATTAACATAACAATGCTAGAAACACCTGAAATAGAAATAAGTATACGTGTAAACTCCTGAAACCCGTCATCTCAGCTCCTGCCACTTCAATTTCTTGATGATACAACAAACAGCCCCTGCAATGATATTTTTTACATCAGCGAATGGTAAAATCTATCGAGGGACTATTTCCTTTTTAAAACTACTCTTCTGGTCATATCCATTCCCACTTAAGAAAGATCCGTGGTTTAATTCAATAAAAGTTAAAAAGCCCTTGCCTTCTTTTATTTCTTGTTGAAGGTGAGAGCCTTTCATTGTTCCCAATTTATCAATGTAAGCATCTTTAGTTTTTCATGAGTTCGGAAAAACGAAGAAGATTATGTCAGGAATATGCAAGAATTTTAGGCGGAGACGGAATGATTACTCCAGAAGGAGTATGCTTGGTGCAAAAGTTTCGTAATATTAGATTCACAATACTTGATCGCAGAACGCAATCTCCACTAGTCAATCCGCAATTTTTTACGTTTGAAAATGTTGATAGTAGGGGGAATGCGTTAAATTTAGGGGAAACAGTTCTTTTACAAGAAGAAGTTAACCCGTTATTAACTGAACTCAGAAAAAGGGACCTTTTAGTTACTTCTATTCATAATCACTGGTTATTTGAAGAACCTCGGGCAATGTATATGCACTTTGAATCGATTGAACCACAACTAGATTTTGCTAAAAAAGTTAGAGATGCATTTAGAGTATTAAAAGTGTAGTCAGACTATAAGAGGCAAGCCTTACATCAGTGAGATTATCAATCCCACTGATGTTTTCTTTTTTGTATATCATGTCTTTTATTTTTCTTCGGAGCAGGCCGCATGGCATCTTGTGCAGTTTCTAAGTTACCGAATTAGGAATATCAAAAGTACATATTAGAACATCATTACTAGCATGTCTGAGCCTTTTTAGCTTAATTTGAAGAATTTCCAAATTTTCAAAGGTATTCAATTTATTATGTCCTGAAATAATAAGAAAAAATGCAGGAGTGGCCAAATGAAAAACAATATATTATATCAAGTAATTATCGCTATTTTTATATTTGTCTTAATGGTCGATCAGTCGGTCTATGCCATGGAATGGGAAGATGAAGAAGGACCTATAAGTTTTAAAATTGAGATGTTACCTTGGGAGATTGTAAATAACATTATTCCTGATAAAACAAATTTCACCATAATCGATATTGAAACTGGTTTATCATTTAAGGTACAACGAAGGGCAGGCAGCCATCATGCCGATGTACAGCCATTAACCAAAGAAGATACTCAAATCATGAAGAAAATTTATAATAATAAATGGAGTTGGAATAGAAGAGCCATTATTGTATTAATCAATAATCAAATGATAGCTGCATCCATGCACGGAATGCCACATGGTGCTGGTGCTCTTCCAAATGGTTTTTCAGGTCATTTTTGTGTTCATTTCTCTGGAAGTATTACGCATCGTTTGAAAAACGAAGATCTTTCTCATAAATTAATGATATTGAAAGCCGCTGGTAAGCTTGATGATTATATACAAACCGTAAATCCTTATGAACTTATTCGTATTTTCACCATTGCCATTAATCAAGGAAATCAGGAATTATTAGCAATGACCTTATCTAATCCGAGTCAAGCCAACGATGTCACTAAACTTGTTAAAGATATTACATACTTTGGAGTGGTTGACCCTTTAAGACAACCGCCTGAACAGCTAAATGGTCTATTTCTCGTGGATGTACCCGTTCAAGTAGCTATTTATAAGAAGAAAGAAGGCAAAGAAATAAAGGTTATGCATTTTATGATCCGCAAGGAGAGTTTGCCTGATCGTTGGTTTATTGATCAAGATGCAATTTATGAAGACTTGAGGTGAAAATTGTGAATGTTCAAGGAAACCAACATAGGAGGTGCATTCAATGAGATTAACATGGATTGCCGGACTTTTGCTATTCGTTCAATCAGTGAATATTTCAGAAAGCTTATTGGTAACCCACCAAGGACAAACGATTGCCAGTGTCAACCATGCTGATATTACGATGCCCTACCTGGATGTTCCTATGTTGGATGTGGATAAATACAATCAATTTGTCGAAAAAATAGACCGGCAAGTTTACCAAAAACCTGTAAATGCCACAATGGACAAGCAAGGTAATATTCTACCTGGGCGGGTAGGTTACAAGCTATACCATCAAGCCTTTAAAGAACAATTTCATTCCTTTTTGTACAGTAGTAGATCATACAAACTAGAAGTACCTTTGCTTGCTATTCATCCAAAGGTTGACAGCGAAATGCTTGCGGAAATTCGTGAAAAAAAGATAGGTGAATATAGAACCTATTTTAATGTGAACAATAAAAATCGTTCAAATAATATCTCACTTGCTGCTGAAGCCATTAATAATTATGTCGTGTTTCCAGGAGAGGTCTTTTCTTTTAACCAAGTTGTTGGCAAGAGGTCAGTAGAAAAAGGATATTTGCTCGCTCGGGTTATCGTTAAAGGAGAGTTTTCTGAAGGGATTGGCGGAGGGATTTGCCAGGTTTCATCCACATTGTTTAATGCTATCGACAATGCAGGGTTGCAAACGGTTCAACGCTATTCCCATACAAGGAGCGTTCCGTATGTTCCATCTGGCCGCGATGCTACAGTAAGCTGGTATGGGCCTGATTTTAGTTTTAAAAACAAGTACAATCAACCGATCCTGATCCGGGCTACAATCCAAGGAGGAATGGTGAGTATCAAGGTTTACTCTTCAGATATGATCAATTATAAAATACGAAAGATTCCCGATGCTTCAAAGCAGATATCCAAAGAACAAATTATTCGTTCGTAAAAGTACCGTATACGAATGGGGGCACCTTAGGCAAATTTGGTTTATATATAGAAGAAACTCGTAAAAAAACAGCCTTTGCTCATTAGAGCAAGGGCTTGTTTAGAGATGGGGAGGAAACAGCTTTTTCTTTATCGGGACAGATTACTTGAACAAGCCAATTCATGTCCATGCTACAATCATTACAAGCATGACCATAATATAAGTTGATGTTTAGGAGACCACTATGGGGAAAATAAAAATAGCTTTACTGCACCTATTGCCCATCGCTGGTGATGTGGAGCATAACCAAAAACTGATTGAACAAGCCATTCATATTGCAGCAAATAAAAATGCCGAATGGATTATAACACCCGAACTATGTGTCAGCGGACTTCAATTCAATCATAAGGTTGGGACTGGATGGATTAACAAGCAACCTGATGCTTGGATGAATAATTTGGGCAGTAAACTAAAGAATTTGAAAAGCACTGTATTTTTGGGCTGCCCTGAAAAAGGCAGTGACGGAGAGTTGTATAATTCTGTGTTTGTCATAGATAAAAAAGGTCATTTAATAGGTAAACAGAGAAAAATCAGTGTTATTGATGATTGGTCAGCATCAGGGGAAGTATTGGAGCCAATAAAAACAGACAATGTTGAGGTTGGTATTATGATTTGTGCAGACGCATATAACAAAGATATTGCTTGCACCTTATCTGAAAAAGGAGCAGAAATATTACTTGCACCGTCTTCTTGGGGTCACGGATTACATGGTCCGGAGGGAGAATGGGAACAAAGGTCACTAGAAACAGGGCTGCCCGTAATAGTCTGTAATCGTACTGGCGAAGACGAAACGGTCCGTTTTTGGGATGCAGAAAGCATGATCATAAAAAATGGTGTACCCCTCCTGACTCATAAATCAAAACAATCAGCCATACTTACCTTTGAATGGGATTTACAAAGCATGGATTTACTATCGACTCATTTCGACATCGAGTACATATAATGAGAACATACACCAACTCTTGTTGATAAAGGGTGCGCCAGTTTCTTATGGAACGATACATGAGGAGATAACAAATGGATGGTGGTACATCGCCACACGGTAATTCCATCGAAAAAAGCCTATCTCTTGTGAGGGTTTTTGATTTGTAAGAGGGAGATAAAGCTAAACAAATGAAAATCCACTTTCAATAATCCTTGAAAAAAATCAAATTATTCACTTTTAGTTTGTAGGTCGCATTCCTCCGTTGAAGAATGCGGCCTTTTCAATAAATATTTAATTGCAAGCAAATAACAACAATTCTAAACGGGTTTAATACCCTCGGTTCCGATCTACCATTCCATTTAATGGTTGTTCACTTGAAAATCGCTTTAAATTTTCTATGAAAAAGCTGCTCACTTCGTTAATCGTACTTGGTCCTGACAGGTGGGAAGTGACAAACACATTGGGCATGGACCAGAAGGCATGTTCTTTTGGCAGCGGTTCTGTCTCAAATACATCGAGGACTGCTCCCTGTAGATGTCCTGCTCGCATGACAGAAAGTAAATCCCCTTCATCTATCAATGCTCCGCGGCCAACGTTGATAAGGTAAGCGTTGGACTTCATCGCTAAAAGAAGGTCCTGGTTAATGATATGATAAGTGGAATCCGTTAAAGGAAGGGTCAGGACCAAATAATCCAGATCTGTTACAAATTCACCCCATTGGTCTGGAGTAAAGTGGAGATCCACGAGTGTTGCTTGTTTTCCCCTAAAGCTTAACCCATGCACATTCATATCAAATGCCCGGGCTTTACGTACAAGTTCAGCGCCAATCGATCCAAGTCCAGCCACCCCGATTGTTTTCCCCTTTAGAGTTTCAGAAATGAAAGGATCCCATCTCCGCTCCAATTGCGATTGTCTCATCCGAGGACCGTCTTTCACTATGTCCAAGAGAAACGAAAATACATATTCAGAGATGTAAGCACCAAATTGGTCAATAATTCGAGTTATTGTAATGTTTTGAGGTATCGATTTGTCTGCAATCAAATCATTGACCCCGGCTCCCATTGATTGAAACCAGCGAACAGATGAGGCAACTGGTTTACTTAGTAATTGCGTCGGGAAATTCCATCCCAAAATAACTTCAGTGCCGGGTAAATATTTTTCTGCTTCCTCCAAAGTTTTCGCTGTCTTTACCGATATAAACCCACTATTTCGGATATGATCAGCATAAGCATCGACCTCTGATTGAATAGGACTAAATACAAGAATGCTTGGTTTGTGTGTACCCCCCATTGGCTCTCTCCTTATTGATTCTTTATATATAGTATAATTTCTTTCTCCTGAGTCGTACATGGATAAAAAAACAGTGCATTTCTTTCGAGTATGCACTGCTTTTTAAAAATTCTCCAGAATCATTAGTTTTATTTATTTAATAAAATGGCTTCTGCGTTACTAGGCTGTAGAACTATTTGCAGTGCTCTTTCTTCTTCATCGTTTAAAGGGATCAATGGTAAGCGGACACCTCCAACATGTACCCCCCGCATATTTAATGCAGATTTTACTGGTCCCGGGCTTGGTGCAGCAAATAATGCTTTCATGATTGGAAGAAGTGTACGATGTGCAGCGGCAGCGCCAAGGACATCACCATTTTTAAAGCTATTGATCATTTCTTGCATTTCATTACCAATTATGTGTGAAGAAACTGAAACAACGCCTGTTCCACCGATGGCTAAAACCGGTAATGTCAACCCATCATCGCCGCTGTACAAAGTAAAATCACTAGTTGTTTTGCTTATGATTTGTGCCATGGCATCCAAGTCACCACTTGCTTCTTTTACTGCCACGATATTGTTGATTTTTGAGAGGCTGACAATCGTCTCCACTGACATGTTTACAACACTTCGACCTGGAATATTATAAAGCATTACCGGTAATGAAGTGGAATGGGCAATAGCGCTAAAGTGCTGAAATAGTCCTTCTTGAGAAGGCTTGTTATAGTAGGGGGTGACGAGCATGATTCCGTCGACTCCTGCTGCCTCTGCTTGCTTTGTTAAGCTGATGGAAGCTCTCGTGTTATTTGAGCCGGTTCCAGCTATGACTGGAACTCTTCCATCAACAACATCTACAACAAATTTGAATAAATCTATTTTCTCTTCTTGAGTTAAGGTAGGGGACTCTCCAGTTGTACCAGCTATTACTAATCCATCAGAACCATTAGCAATCAAATGGTTTACTAAAGTTCTCGTAGCATTAAAATCAACCTCTTCATTATGATTGAACGGGGTAACCATTGCGGTTAAAACTTGGCCAAAATTCATAACTTCACACCCTTTTGTATAGTTTTTAAAAATATTCAGAGGTGGTTAGGGCCATTCAGGAGTAAACGCAAAAAAGCAACAACGAGGATTCGCTGCTGCAGTAGAAACAATATTTACCAAAAAATGTTTCCGCGCATAAGATAGCCCTCCATATAGTTTCCTATATGACAGTCCTGTATTTATTCAATAGCAGAACCAGCTTCAAGAACATGAGATTCTTTCCGCTTCGGCAAATTCCCCTTTCCACAATAGTCATAGGATCTCATTCTCCTCAAAATGTGTACTAATGGTCTTTGCTCCTCTATCCTCACTTCAAAAAAATTTGAAGTAAGAAAATATTTAATTGATTGTAATATAACAGGGAATCCCTTCTGTTGCAAGCCTAATTATGAAGTTTTTTAAGAATGCTGGAAATCTATGGAAATGGCTAGAGTATTGGGGTGGATTCATCTTTATTCGTTATAGGCTGAATAAATATTCAATGGACGAGGGAGCAGTAGACAATACAACTCCCTTTAACTCCCTTTAATGATTCTTTTTCATTTATCCGATTAAAACTCACTAATAAATTTATTGAAAATTACAGTTGGCCGCTAATTTTAATCAGTAATTTCAACTAAGTATTCGTGCGTATAAAATCCTACCATTCGTTAATAATATCCATATCTTACAATCAAAGGAGTGGAGTCTATTGAAAAGATATTCATTCTTTAAAAAGCAAGAAAATCACAAATCTACAGACTTCACTGATGTACTCGAACATCTGCAAAAGTCCAAGGACTTCACAAGCTTTACACTCAATTTTGAAAATGAAATATACTGTGTATCTTTTTTCGATACATTAATTGATAAAGATATAATGCATAGAGACCTCCTTCCTTTTTTACATACAAATTCTTCAACTCTGGAGGAGCTTGTACACAACTTGCCAATAGAGGGGCTTGTTTTTACAAAAAATCCTGCTGAACTACAAAGTCAGCTGTTAATGGGTTATATAGCCATAACATTAAATAATCAATCTGATCAGGCAGTTTTAGTTAAAGCAGCAAATAACACTTCGAGGCAAGTTACACTGCCAGAGGTAGAGTTCAGTGTTGTCGGTCCGAAAGAGGCACTGGTCGAATCACTTGATACGAATTTATATTTAATCCGAAAACGGCTTCCAATTGCAGAACTTGCTGTTGAAGAAATTATTGTTGGGAAGTTATCCAAAACAAGAGTAGCTGTGCTTCATATAGAAGGAATTGCAAATAGCGAGAATGTAGAAACCGTCATACAGCGCATATCTGATTTAAGGGTTAACCAAATAATTGATAGCTCCTATATTTCACAAATGATTGAAGATAATAAAAATTCTCCTTTTCCTCAATTTATCGATACGGAACGACCTGATCGATTGGCTGCGGTACTAGGAGAAGGCAAAGTAGTGATCTTGGTGGATGGAGCTCCACATGGCTTACTTGGGCCCTCCACATTCTTTGAATACTTTGCGGCATTCGAAGATTATTTTCTCAACTGGACGATTGCCTCATTCTTTAGGCTTATTCGTTTTTTTGCTGTATTGTTTTCCATCCTAATGACCCCCATATATGTCGCAGTTCTCACTTATCATTATGAGTTGATCCCAAAGGATTTAGTCAGTACGCTTGTGATTTCTCGTAGCGGAATTCCATTTCCACCGATTTTAGAAGCATTAATCTTGGAATTAGCCATCGAACTTCTCAGGGAGGCAGGAGCTAGACTGCCGACTAAAGTAGGTCAAACAATAGGTATCGTAGGTGGTATTGTAATTGGGACGGCATCTGTTGAAGCAGGGCTAACGAGTAATGTATTATTAATTCTTGTTGCATTGTCGGCTCTTGGTTCTTTTACTACACCTGTTTATCAAATGGGTAATACCATTCGCTTAATTCGATTTCCTCTCCTACTCATGGCTTATTTTTTAGGATTGTTTGGTATAGCTATCAGTTTTTGTTTTTTGCTTGTGCATTTACTGAGGATAAGTTCCTTAGGGAGGCCATTTCTTGAACCATTATATCCGCCAAGGATTTATGATATGCGGGATGCCTTGATTCGTTTACCATTTTTTCTTCAGGCTAAACGTCCAATTGAGGTTCAGACGGAAGACACTGTTCGGTTAGAACCCAAGGAAGATTCTAAAGACTAAGTGAGAGTGGAGGTTTCTTACATGAACGATAAAAGTGATCAAATCTCACCATTTCTAGTCTTTTTTTTAATCGTTAAAATTCAGATAGGTGTAGGGGTCCTGGGATTTCAAAGGATAATTATTAAATCTGCTGGCCATGATGCTTGGATGGCGGTCATTATAAGTGGTGTAGTCTTTTCATTGGGTATTTGGGGGATGTACAAGCTATTAAATCGCCACGATATGGACTTAATAGGCATACAGAAACGACTTTTTGGAAAGTGGCTTGGCGGTTTACTAAATATCATCTGGATACTGTATTGGCTGATGGTGGGTATTTCTGTTTTAAGATCCTATCTTGAAATCATTCAATCATGGGTATTCCCCCAAATTAACACATGGATGGTGACCTCCATATTTGCTTTATTAATTTATTATGTGGTTTTAGGTGGGTTTAGAGTGGTCGCCGGTATTTGCTTTTTAGGGATCAGTATCCCTTCTTATTTAATTCTAACTTTTTATTTCCCGCTGGAATTCACACATTTTCGCAACCTATTACCCATTTGGGATCATTCTCTTAAAGACATGGCCCTTGCATCTAAGCAAATGTCATATAGCTATTTAGGCGTTTCCACTTTAATGATGTATTATCCATTAGTTAAGCATCGTAAAAGTACACAAAAGTGGGCGCAACTAGGAAATCTTACTTCTGTTTTCCTTTATTTATGCCTAACGATCCTGACAATAGGGTTTTACAGTGAAGACCAAATCAGTAGATATATTTGGGCAACTTTGTCCTTTTGGGGAATTGTACAAATGCCTTTCGTTGAACGGTTTGAGTACATAGGAATCGCTACATGGGTCTTAGTTTTAGTACCTAGTGTATGTCTCTATATGTGGGTTTCGGCAAGGGGGATTTCACAATACTTTAAAATGAAGCAGAAAACAATTTATGCTCTACTATTAATTTTATTGGTTGTGATGACAAATCTAATTAAAGGCAGGGGAATGATTAATCAATATGTGGATTACATTTCAAATTTAGGTTTGATTTTGGAAATTCCTTATATTTTATTTCTGGTTTGTTTATCTACTGTCATGTCAAATAAAAAGGAAGATAAAAAATGAGAATTTTATTCGCGAAATTGGCCCTGATACTTCTTTTAATTAGTGTTCTCTCAGGCTGCATGGGGGTGGATAGCAAAGTTCTCGATGAAATAAATTTGGCAACAGCCATCGGATATGATTATGTCGATAAGACTCATTTCGAAGCTATCGCTGTAACACCTCTTTATTATCCTGATAAAACCATTAAAAATATTACCTATAGTTCGAAATCATCACTTAGTAAAGACGTGCGAGATGAGATGAATCAGCAATCTGAAAGACCCATCTTTAGTGGGAAATTAGAGGTGGTCTTATACGAAAAAAGGCTTGCGAAACAAGGGATATTCTATCTAATCGATACATTAATCAGAGACCCTTCAATTGGAACTACTTTAAAACTCGGCATTGTCGAAGGAAGTTCAAAGGATGTGTTAAGCCACCAGTTTGGCAACATAGATAAAGGAATTTATTTATCTAATACAATTGAGCAAAATATAAAAATGGGTATGCTGCCTAGAACTAACCTCCATCTTTTTTTGTATGCTCATTACTCTGAAGGAATGGACCCATTCTTACCTATCGTAAAAGCATTGGATGGGAAAGTTTATATTAAAGGAAATGCCATGTTTAATAGTAAAGGGGAATACGTGTATCAGACTACGAGCCGTGAAAATGTTATTTTCAAAATGCTATATGAAAATACAACAAGCAAGGAAGGGTTCTCTACAAAAATTGAAGGGAGAGAATTTGCTTCCGTCAACAATATAAAAACAAAAAGGTCTTATAAGATTTCAAAGCCGATGACAGATACTCCTATAACGATCGATCTCGAGATAAAGGCACTATTGCGAGAATATACCGGTGATGAAGTAACTCCTAAAATGATTAAAATTATAGAAGATAAAATGTCCAAAGATGTGAAGGAACGCTCGGAAAAATTATTGAGGAATTTTCAAAAACTACATGTTGATCCCCTGGGGATTGGCGAACAAGTACGCACGAGGACTAGAAGCTGGGATAAGAAAAAATGGGATGAAATTTATACTTCTATCCCGATAAATGTGAATGCTAAAGTTGAAATTTTAGAATCGGGCGTTGTGGAATAGGAGTAAACGGAGTTGCGGTTTATTAGGGAATATAAAGCGACAGGAGTTCTTCTTAATAGGGAGTTGATTTTTAAAATATCAGCATCATTTACAGGATGCTTTTTTTTGTGCTGAAAATTATTTTATAAATTTCCATCTGCAGTCTATGTATCTAATTAATCTGAAAATTCCTTGAACCACCACTAGATTTTGCTGATAAAGTAAGACGCAATTAGAGTATTAAAAGTGAAGTCAATGGCAGCCTCCATTTTACGAACCAAATGGTTCGGTGGCACCAGTTTATCTAAAGTAATCATTTCAAGTTGATCTCGCTGAAATAGAATCAAGTTTAGAAAGCATCCTCATCACCTCAWGTTTTAATACTTCTATTTTAAAACAAAAATGACYCYAGGCARAAGTGTTCTATCTAARAGKTAARACAAAGTTGATTGGAGCGGGTGTWCGAGACTCCTGCTTAGAAAAGCGAGTCTAGGRGAGACCCCGCAGGCGAAAGCCGAGGGCCGACCGCCCGCGGAAAGCGAGTGCCCTACGTTCCAATCAACGTCCAAATTGTACAAGCCATAAAAATAGACAAACTCGATTTTCATCGGGTTTGTCTACAGTCTGAGACAATTAATAAATTAATTGCCTTTTTATACCCTGCTTGGAATAGAGATGAATATGAAGGAGTCATTCAGAACTTCCTGACCCCCATCTCCCTTAGGGGAGTTTTTAATTTTTTCCCAATCCTCTATAAAGCCTTAAGCATTAAACATCGGTTGCGTTGTAGCGGGACAAATCGTTTTAACGGAACAAATAGATGAAAGGCTAATAGTGAAATTACCCATTGCTCTGTCAGTAACTATCACTTGTCCGGTAACAGCATCAAAACTGCGTAACTCTACAAATATAGGTGTAAATGGTTCAGCGGTTGTAGTGAATCCAATGATTGAACCTATGATGGAAGTCCTTAGAAACTCACTTATTTGTTGTCGGGTCTGACATGCTTGTCCGATTGGCGAAAATCTTTTTTGTTTATGCCCTTTGTCTTTTGCTTTATCACAGCAGGATGACTTATCACAGCAGGATGACTTATCATGGCTGGAAGATTTACCATGGCAGGATGAACTATGACCGCAGAATGGATTATGACGGCATAAAAAATCATTACTTAAATTCATAAAATATCACTCCTTTTCTACTATATATATGAGATAAAACAAAACATGCTTGTACAAATTTACTAAAATCCCTGCCTTTATCGTATCCGTCCATGAATATTTCTACGTAATGTTTCGTGAATCGTAACTGTCTATAAGGCAGTTACAAACAGGAATTGTTGTACGTGTTATAGAAAGTCATATTAGGGAGGGATCCATGGATGTCAAACCTTGATAATGAAGAAATGCTAACAGGAGGGAATGTTTCTGAAGTTTATCGTTCAGGAGATACTGTGCGACGGGAATTAAAGCCTGATAGTCCCAAGATTCATAAGCTATTAAAGCATTTGGAGAATAAAGGTTTCAGTTATGCACCAAAGTTTTTAGGTATTGATGAAAAAAGAAGAGAAATATTATCCTTTATTGAAGGAGAAGCTGGTAATTATCCTTTAAAGGAATACATGTGGTCAGATGATGTCTTAATGGAAATAGCGAAAATGCTCCGTCTTTATCATGATTCTGTCAGTGACTTTTCATTTGATGACAGCTGGCAACCGATAGATAACACCCCCCAACAACCTGAGGTGCTATGCCATAATGATTTTGCGATGTACAACATTATTTTTAACCGTAAAAAACCAATGGGTATTATTGATTTTGATGTTGCTGGACCCGGTCCAAGACTTTGGGACATAGCTTACACACTTTATACTTGCGTTCCCTTAAGCAGATTTCATCTTTCTGAAGCAGATGAGAAAGTTTATTACCATTCATTACAGCATGGTACCCGTATAAAACAAAGAATCAGATTGTTTCTTGAATCTTACGGTGGAGGAATAGAAGCAGACTATTTGGAAATGGTATTGCTGCGGTTAGAAGGGTTATGTAAAACAATTACAAGAAAATCCAGTGAAGGGGACATCGCTTTTCAAAAGATGATAGAGGAAGGGCATCTTGAACATTATCAAAACGATATTAACTTCATTCGGGAACATGGAAAGGATTGGATGTAAGGGTGGGTTATTGTTGAATTAACGGGTGCTTTACTTCAATAAGGGTTTTAATCACAAGAAAAGAATCCATTTCGATCAAACTTTTTTCAAAATGGATTCTTTTTATTAACGTTAATATGTGGTTCAGGTGAGAATTTTGATCAGTCTTGATTCTAAAATTACACATGGATCTTAATTAGTTCTATATTTTTATAAATGGACTTACTGATCATTTATCAGCACCTATATATTCAACTCTTAGGGGATTTTTTACCTGATAATTATCCTCATGATTCATCGCATCTTTAAAAAACTTCATGCCTTTGCCCTTTCCTGGTTTCTTCAGAAAAGAGAGTAGGAGCTATAGAACCATATTCTCATATTTTCTTCATCCGTATAATATTTTTTTTGTGATACACACTTAAAACCAGACCAAACAAGAAGGCGTTGATCATCGCTGATAAAGCACCATAACTCATAAATGGCAGGGATACGCTTATTATTGGTAATAAGCCGAGAGACATTCCGATACTGACAGTTACCTGTGCAGTGAATATGGCAAAACTGCCGGAAACAAGCATTTTTCCAAAAGGGTCTTTCACCGTTTGGAATATACGGGAAATTCGCCAGATTATCCATAAAAACAGTAAACCAATGAGCAATGCCCCGGCCCAGCCAAGCGTATAGGTAATGGTTACAAAGATAAAATCAGTCATCATTTCATTAGAAAAATCAATCTCCCTGTGGGAACCTAAATGGCCAAACCATCCGGCATCCTCAATTAGCCTTTCTAGTTTCAAATACATATACCCCGATGTCTCACTGAATCTTTCAGGCGTAACGAACGCATAAAGTCTTTCAAATTGATAGGCCCTTATATTTTTCAAGGATATAAGCAGAAGTGAAACACATGCAGTAAGCAGGACCGCTGCAGTGATAAGGATTTTCCTTTTATTTAGGCCGCTCTTCCAGACCATGACAGCGACCATCAATGAATAAAGCGCCACAGCCTGCAAGTTGACTGTAACCATAAACAAAAAGGCAGAACATATGTATAAAATGGCAGCCAAATAAACATTCATCTTTTTTGATTGCAGCATTCCGGCCCAGGCAAGCAGAAAAAGCGGCAGAACCACAATAGAATCGACCGATAACAGACCCATAATATTAATTCGAGGACTGCCGTTCACGAATACATTGGAGAATTGGAATTGAACAAGAATCAGACATCCCACCGTAAAGAAAACCCAGCCCCATCTCTGAAGTTTCCGATAATCGAAAAAAAGAAGGACACAGGCCAAAATGACACTTCCTGCGACAGAATATACCTGCTTCAGCACTGAAAAGGAATTACCATTCTTAAATAAGAACCAAAACAAAAACAGACCCGCAGCTGACATGAATAGAAACATGCTCATTAGCTTCCAATCAATCTTCGGCCTGTGCAGCTTGTCCATCCTCAGCCCGATATCAGAGGGGCTACCCATATTCCGGACAGCCAGTTCCTCTGCTTCATCTTCTGTATATCCTTTTTTGACCAGTTCAATTTTAGCTTGATGCAAATGGGCTTTTAATTCAGCTTCTATATATTTTTTTGCTTCTTTTGATCGGATATATGACGAAACCTCATCTAAAAAATGATTGCTTCTCAATCGGTTCCTCCTCCTTCAAACGCTGTCCGCCAACGAGCAGAGGCGGAACCACTTTTAGATTCCTTTTTCTTTAACCACTTTTTTGCACGTTCATCCAAGGAATAGAGCTTTCTTTCTTCCGTTTCCCAAAAAGACTGGATCCAGCCTTCCTTCTCAAGCTCATGCAAGACAGCATATAAGGAGCCTTCGTTATTTTCAAATTTCCGGATGCCTTTCTGGTAAAGAGATTCGTTAATCTGATAGCCACTTTTCTCCTCATCCAATGATCTAAAAATACCAATCAAAATGTCTTCCCTACTCACATCCTGCTTTTCTATAGCATTATGGATGGAGTGTCTATGGTTTTCCGAGAATTTTAAATCACGAAATGTATGCTTTTTCAAAGCCGATTTCAAGCCCGCTAATTTATCTTCCATCGGTGGATTCCTCCCAATAGGTTTTTAACCGTCTTTTTGCCTGGCGCATCCTGGTCTTCACCGTTCCAAGTTTGACCCCGGTAATTTCAGAAATCTCCTTGAGCTTCATTTCCTGAAAATAATGGAGATAAATAAGCTCACGATACTGGATGGGCAGCTCCATAACTGCAACAGCAAGCTGCCTGTCTTCATCCTGCTGAATGACCTCTTCTTCCACATTATCGGAAGAAGTCCATTCCTGCTCTTCTTCCGCAGTTGAAACTTTTCGGAAGTACCAGCTTTTCCTATAATCCTTACAATGGTTAATAGCAATTCTCCAAAGCCACGTCCTTATATTTGATTGTTGGTTATACGTGGGCAGAGCCTTATAGCATTTGATGAAAATCTCCTGTGTCAGGTCCTCTGCAACAACTGCATCTTTTACATAGGAATAGACCAATTGCAGAATATCCTGGCCATAAAGGGACATCATTTCATCAAGTAAGGATTCGTCATCTTTCATTTGAGACCATTTCAACACAAACTCCTCCAAAACAGTTCACACTTCCTTCCCTAGATATATAGACGATAGTACTTATATGAAGGTTTTCTTTTTTTAAAAAATTATCCCTTTGTTACTATGGAGTACAACTGAAAAACCTGAAAACATTTTAAGAATCAGAACATTCTTCCCTGACAAAATCCAATCAGAAAAGTTAAACCGTTTATAAACATGATAAATCGAAATCACTACTTTCTTGAATAGGAGAGAAGGGATTATTTGTAAGTGAGTCGAAGTTAATAACATTAAGGAGAAAGAATAATTATAAAGGAAGTGGGAGATCTATTGGATACAAAAGAGGTATTGAAGCGATTCGAACAGGTGGCTGCATACTATATTGAAGAGTTAAGTAAATATTCGCTGGATGAGTTTACGAGGAAGCCTTCTGAGGATGAATGGTCATTAGGACAAATGTACAATCATTTAATAAAGAGTACCCTTAGTCTCCATTTGAAAGCCATTGAGCAATGTGTTAATGGCACTACTTCCGATGGCGGTGAAAAAACAGAAATAGGCGAATCGATTTTCAAAGAAGGGACGTTTCCTCCAATCAGGTTAAAAGGACCGGATACACCGGATTTCACACCGCCAAATCCTACAGGAAAAGAAGAAGTAAAGGAAGGACTGCTTCAAATCGTTGAGAAAATGCAAGAGATCGAGAGAAGGCTCTCTGACATTCCGGCCAGTCAGAAAGTCCAGCACCGGAGAATGGGATATTTAAATGCAAAGGAATATTTTCAGCTAATCGAAATGCACTTCCGTCACCACTTCCGTCAAAAAGAACGTATCGATCAGTTTCTTTTAAAAGTAAGTAAGTAATCTTTATTGTTAAAGCATTTATTTGACCGTCGAGATATCAGCAGGAGCCCAGTGAGGGAGTTCCAAAGAGCTGAGAGGGTGCCATTCAAGTTAAACCAAGCAGTTTACAACGAAGGTTGATTATGAAACTGTTGAATGACGAATAGAATTATTCCGTTAAGAGTAACGAAAAAAGCCAATTTCTCAATTTTAATGCTGAGAAATTGGCTTTTTAATATCGGAATTTTCCTTAACGTTATAAATACCTCTTATAGAACTCCCTAGTTTAATAGATAATGCTCGGAAAATCGCGTATTCGTAGGATTTCAAACCACATGGTATAGGCGGAATTTGCTTTGGCAGCTCTTTTTTCTTATGGAGCTAAAGGTGAATTTTAATAAGTAAAAGTTATTCTTTATAATGAATTAGAAATAAAAATATTGATATTTAATTCAATAGAAGGAAGGTTTTTGTATTGGATATTGAAAAATATAATTTGGTTAATCAAAATAATTGTAAAAAACCTAATTATAAAATAGATGATAAAGAAATATATTTTGATATTTATGTTAGCCCTGATAAAGAAGTGTGTATCATAGGCAGTTTAGACAACAATTATATTTGTTGGACTTCGATTACCATTCTTGATGAAAGTGATTTGATTGTTACGATTATCGATTACATATTGAAACGTAAACCTGTTATGGTTTCAAGTATCTCTTGCGCATTAGGATTTCGTTACGAGGAAGTAATGAAATGGCATAAATTTCGCATTTCCAAAAAACTGTATGGTGATGGTGAGTATCGTTACTACTCACAAGCCAGTCCTGCCTATTTAGGAGATAACGAAATGTATCTTGCTAAATATATGTCAGGGGAAATAAACAGGTTTTATTATTTGGAGTTATCGAAGTGTAAATATCGTTTGATGGATAGCTATTATTTTAAAATATTAGAAGGTTATAAAAAACTTTTAAAACAGAAGGAAAATTACGAATACTATTACGAAATGAAACCTCTTATTTCCTTATTGAAAAGTGAAAGTTATCTGAAATTATCTCCGAATGAGGAAATAAGAAATATATACTTGGATTGTATGAAGGAATGTTCTAACCTATATAATCGCTATATGTCATCAGTAAGGTAAAAGATTGAAATGATAGATTAATTATAAATTGTTAGGGGAGATAAAATATGATTGAATACTTAAATGGAAAGGAATACTGGAACGGAAAGGAATGTACGGGCAATTTTGTGTATCGCACATTAGCGGATATGTTCCCCGAGGATTATGAACGATACCGAAAAGAATCAATGGAATTTAAAGAAAAGCATACTGTTATACACTGCTCTCTTTGTTCTGATAAATGGGTTCATAATGACACCGATATGTCTACTGTTCAATGTCCTTCCTGCAAGTCCATAGAATTTGAAAAGTTATAAGCCCTTATTAAGTCTTTGTGATTGTGAATAAATGCAATTAAACTAAAGGTGCGTTAGCTGAAGATCGGAGCTGTTTTTAAGGCAGCTTTTTCTTTATGTAACAAAAGGGGCAAGTTAGTTCAACAACTGAAACTTTAATAAGCCAGTGAAAACAACATTTTCACGTGGTATATAATAAAAATGTAACTATCCGAACCTTTTAAGAGAGGCGAATAACATGAAGGTAGAAATAAGCCACTTCCCTCCAGAAGAAATAATAACTAAGCCTGGCCCAGAAGCCACTTATCCTTTTGATATAACCGGTGAGTTCAAATATATTGTAGAGTTTTCTTGTTATGTAGATGGGGATTATGCAGAGGCCCATGAAGAATTCTTTTGCAATTGGCTGGAGAGCCCAAATTATTACCCTATTTATTCACTTGCGGAATTCTATGATTTTCAACTAGAAGAGTACGAAGAGCTGTTTAAGAAGCAAAATATAGAGTTCAATTATATGAAGGGGAGTAGTAAAGACTCGTTCTTTGTAAAGGCAAATATCCGCAGCCCACAGCAATTCAAACAATATTATCCTTATTTACACGGGAATGGGAGCATGTTGAACTTATCATTATGGTCCTTAAAACAGGATGTCTTCAGACTAGAGGAAAGGGAACATGAGTCACCTTATCCCGTAAAAAGGACTAAAAATAACCGAACAAGACTAATTAAACTAAAATGGATAGCCAATACCCTGATAGCAACGTTAAATGAGAGTTCCACTATGTTTTGGGTAGGGCATGATGGCGATTATATAGCCACATTCTCAAATGATGAAAACTTTTCAACAATAGACTCTCTTCAAAAAATAATGCCGGAAAAGGTTGAGCTGGTGACTGATTATGAATGGGAATAGTGTTTTCCCTTTCCTACCCTTGTTGTACCAACGGGTGCTTTATTTCATTATCAAGAGCTGATCAGCAGCTCTTTTTCTTATGGAACTAAAGGGGCAGTTTAGTTGAAAAAGGAATATTAATTTTATTGGGTTATGGAAAGAACAAAATATAATAAAAAACTCGCCAAAAACTGAACGAGTTTTAAATACCTATTTTTATTGCTGGTTGAAATAATAATGCGCTCAACATAAAACGATTATACGATAGGGTGTGGTTTGAGCAGGGATACTTCTTGTGGCAGGTCCATAGAAAACAATTAAATCTCGGTTCGCTGGATATCTTGAAAAGAGTTGCCCATTTGTTAATAATATTTGGGTATAGGGAGATAATTTTAATTGTAATTGTCCATCACTACTCACCAATTGGTTATTAAAATAATCAACTTTTACATTCTGATTTGGGTTATCTTTTACCATGACAAGCGCTTGATATTGTGGAGGGTAAATAAGAATAGCAGGTAAATCTCCATCATAATATCCTGTCACGCGATCTCCTACTATGACCATTTCATGGTCAACGAAGTAAGTTGAGGGTGAAACCACGAAATTTACTATTGAACCCAATTCATTTTCTATTGTAAATAATTTATAACAACCTTCTCTTTCACCATTTTGACCTGTAAAAAAATCACTAATCACCGTGACAGTTCCATGAAATGAATAAAAAGTTGTCATACAATACCTCCAAAATTAAAAGATAGGGGCGATCTTTTATTTTGAGACTATTCGAGATAAGGCTTTTTTAGGATTTTAGTATAATGTAGGGATAGGAGGACAGGTAACAGCATCTATAAGTCTTGGGTCAATACCGTAGAATTGCCAGAAAGCACCGTTCCATCTATATCCAGATACTTCTCCATATTCCACACGAGTAGGGTAAAACCAAAATTGTCTGCCATTTATAAGCCATACATAAGTGTTTTGATATAGACAGTCGACGATATAGGACACAGAAGGTTTTGGTGGAATGAATGTTGGAGGAGGGGATTGTGGACTCATTGTCCCCTGGCGTGGGAAATATCTCATGTGATTTCACTCCTTTTAGTTAGGTTCTCAACATTATATGTTGAGAAGAAGTAAAAGGATTATTTAACGCGAAAACTAAAGATTGTGAAGTAATGTACTTAAACTAACGGGTGCGTTAGCTGAAGATCGGAGCTGTTTTTAAGGCAGCTTTTTCTTTATGCATTTAAAGTGGGAAGATAATCCGATAATAAAAAAATACATATATAACGAGATTTGGTAAAATTAATTAGAGGAGAAGGGGGTGCTTTAATTATCTTGGTTATTTGTTTCTTTTATGGAAATATAGCACAAGTGATTGACCCTGGAGTAACACCTTTTCGTGTATGCTGATATGTGGAATCATTATATCTTTCTCTTAGCGAGAAAGGACTTTGAAGAAAATCATCCTTAGGTCTTAATATATTTGTTGGTTTCGTTTACTTTATGGCTGTTGAATTAATGAGAATAATATTCCAGGGGAACGGACTTTAAATTGTTTATTCAACAAACAGGTGCGTACTTCATTACCAGGAGCTGAACAACAGCTCCTTTTTCTTATGGGGATGCCCTATAGTTCTCACATGTCACTGCAAAATTCTATATACTAAAATTAACTAAGAACCTTTAAATAGAAGTGTAATACGAGGAGGATCATATCATGCTTATTACGGAACGGCATCAATTAATATTAAAGCTATTAAAAGAAAAGGGGAATGTTAAGATTCATGAGCTAGTAGAATTAACAAATACTTCAGAATCTACTTTGCGTCGTGATCTAGATCAATTAGAAAAGCAGAACTACTTAAAACGTGTACATGGTGGAGCTTCACTTTTACATAGTAAACGAGACGAACCAAGTGTGTTTGAGAAGATAACGCAGAACCTTGAGGAAAAAGCTAAGATAGCAAAATATGCGGCAGAACTAATTTTGGACGGCGACTGTGTTTATCTTGATGCTGGAACAACAACGTATCAAATGATCAAACATTTAAGACAAAAAGATATCGTTGTCATTACAAACGGAATTGATCATTTAGATGCATTACTTGAAAATGAAATATGTACATATTTTATTGGTGGGTTTGTTAAAAAGATTACCAAAGCAACAGTTGGACGTTATGCATACGAAAGTATAAAAAAATACAGATTTGATAAGTGTTTCATGGGTGCGAACGCTATTCATTATAATTTTGGATTGACTACCCCAGATCCAGAAGAGGCGCAAATAAAAGAAAGAGCCATCCTTTTGTCACGTGAGGCCTTTGTATTAGCAGATCATACAAAATTTGGAGAAGTATCATTTTCTAAGTTTGCAGATTTAAACCAGACGAAAGTTATTACGAATGAAGAAGGTACAATAACGCTAGGAAAATATAAGGAGAAAACGGAGATAATTATTGTGAGGGACTAAAACTAAATTTGCTATCGTTGAAGGAAAGCTGGTATTCAAAATGTCTGATTCAGACATTTTGAATACCAGCTTTTTTTGAAGATTCTGAAATTATTTTATTGAAAATTTTCCTCTTTGTTTTATCAATATAATAAAGAATGCTTGATTTATTGTAATGTGGCCAATTAACAATGAGGGAAAATCTGCTCCATGTATTAAACATTCCATTTGAGACGTTTAATATTTTATGTTATCAATATACTTTTTGTAATAATTGGAACCGTTGACAATTACAAACAGCTCTAATATAATCAAAATCAATCAAAAACAACCAAAATCAATCAATTATAATTCTAATGTGTAAAGGGTAATTATATTGTTTTACAAAGGATGAAAGCGTTATCAATAAATTAGATGTCAATGTGAAAAACTATCAAAATCAACCATATTTCCATTATTTCTCCCAAAAATATTCATTTAAGGAGGTGATCTAGTTTAAGAGATTGGGAGCGTTAACAATTTCTCGTTCAGTAGCTAATTATTTTCATCTTCAAAAACTAGGGGGGACTAATATGGTGAAATATTTAAAAGTAATAGGAATGCTAGTTTTGGCGTTTGTAATTGCCGCGATGACGGCATGTAGTGGGGCTAGTGAATCATCAAATGGATCAACAGATGGTAACGAAGGACAAAAAGGTAACAAACAATTAACGATCGGTGTAGCGGTGGGTAGTTTAGCAAACCCTTTCTTCGTCTCCATGGCTAAAGGTGCTGAAGAAGCAGGAAAAGAATTAGGTGCTGAAGTTCTAGTTGAAAGCGCTGAATATGATTTAGCCAAACAAGCAGCTCAAATTGAAAACTTTATTACGAAAAAAGTAGATATCATTCTTTTAAATGCTGTTGATACAAAAGGAATTGCGGCAGCTGTTCAACAGGCCAAAGCGGCTGATATTCCAGTAGTTGCTGTAGATACCAATGCTGAAGGTGGTGTCGATGCCACTGTTACTTCAGACAACTATCAAGCTGGTAAACTGGCCGGAGAATATGTGATTGAAAAATTAGATGGAAAAGGAAAAATAGTCATTATTGATGGACCTCCTGTTTCGGCTGTATCTGATCGTATTCAAGGATTTGAAGATGCAATAAAGGATTCCAAAATTAAAGTTATCGCGAAGCAAAATGGAGAAGGGAATCGCGAAAAGGCATTAACGGTGATGGAAAGTATTTTACAAGCTAATTCATCAGGCTCTATTGACGCTGTATTTGCGATTAATGATCCAGAAGCAATTGGTGTTGAAATTGCTCAAGAGCAAGCGAATCGTAAAGATGAATTTTTCATTGTCGGAGTGGACGGTGCTCCTGAAGCTACAGAAGCAATGGCAAAGGAAGGAAGTACAATTGCTGCTACTTCAGCTCAGTCACCTAGTAACATGATCAAAAAAGCTGTTGAAATCGGAATGAAAGTTAAAAATGATGAAAAAGTTGAGGAGCTTATTAAAGTTCCAGTTGAGATTGTAACTCAAGATACATTAGATTCTTACCAAGGTTGGTAAGAATCTTTCAATAAATAGGCTGATAAGGATTCCTCCTTTAATCAGCCTATTCAAATCAATATAAGGGGTGAGATAAAGGTATGGCTGTGAATGAAATGTCCCTTAAAGGCCTACAAAGTCTAAAAAAGCCAGTGTTGAATATGGAAGGGATTGGTAAGACGTTCTCGAGTGTAACCGTATTGAACAATGTGAGAATTGAACTTTATCCAGGTGAAGTACATGCATTAATGGGAGAGAATGGCGCTGGAAAGTCAACTTTCATGAAAATCCTCGCAGGCATTCATACACCTGATGACAATGGTGGGAAAATCTACTTGAAAGGTCAACCAATTTTATGGAAGGACCCTACTGATGCAAGGAACAAAGGAATTAGTGTTATTCATCAGGAGTTAAACCTTTCTCCTAATTTAACAATAAGTGAAAATATCTTAATGGGCTCCACCTTTCCTAGAAATGGTTTAGGAATGGTGAAATGGGATAAGGTCCATGAACGTGCCCAAGAGGTGTTAGATTCAATGGGGTCGAATCTAAATCCACGCCAATTGGTTTCAACCTTAAGTGTTGCTCAACAACAAATGGTCGAGATCGCCCGAGCATTATCCTTTAATGCAGAGGTACTCATAATGGATGAACCAACCGCCTCTTTAACAGATAAAGAAATAAAAAAGCTGTTTGAAATTATTGATGATTTGAAAAAGCAGGGAGTTGCTATTGTATATATCTCTCACAGAATGGAAGAAATCTTTAAAATTTCTAATAGGTTCACTGTATTACGTGACGGCGAATGGATTGCAAGTGGGCCGATTGAAGAGACAAATCCTGATCATCTCGTAAAGCTGATGGTAGGACGGGATTTAAAGGACTTGTTTAATCGGTCAAAAGCCTTTGGCACAAAAAATCCAAAGGAAGTTTCACCTGTACTTGAATTGAAAAATGTTTCTGATAACACAATTGTAAAGAATGTATCTTTGAAAATTTACCCAGGTGAAATTGTTGGTTTAGCGGGGCTTGTTGGTGCTGGCAGAACAGAATTGGTTAGGGCCATTTTCGGTTTGTCCGAGTTGAAAAGTGGCGAAATATTGGTTGATGGTCAATCTGTTAAAATCAAATCCTCAATAGATGCTATTGCTAATAGGATTGCACATGTACCTGAAAGCAGGAAAGAACAAGGGTTATTTTTATCAATGTCCGTAAAAGAAAACATCATAATGGCTGAATTGAAAAAACACGCTAAAGCAGGAATTGTTAGTTGGAAGCAAGCAAATGAAAGCGCTAACCAATATATTGAAGACTTAAATATAAAAATAGCTTCCCCAGAACAGCAAGTATCAAACTTAAGTGGTGGGAATCAACAAAAGGTAGTGATCGCTAGGTGGCTATCAATTGCACCAAAGGTATTACTACTGGATGAGCCAACACGAGGGGTTGATATAGGTGCCAAGACTGAAATCCACAAGATTGTTTCAAAGCTTGCAGATGAAGGATTGGCCGTTTTAATGATATCATCTGAACTTCCTGAAGTATTGGGGGTAAGTGATCGAATACTTGTCATGAGTGAAGGAAGGTTAACAGGCGAGCTTTCGAAGGAAGAAGCTACACAGGAAACTATTATGCGATTAGCTACCATAGGGGGAAGAGAGAAATGAGAGGGAATACGCAAACTATTACACATTCACAACGCCTAAATATTGGAAATGTCCTTTATTCTTTATGGAATAGGCTTGGCATGATCATGATTTTATTATTATTGTGTGTAGTACTTTCATTTACAGCACCAAATTTTTTAGATACAGCCAATTTATTGAATGTATTAAAACAAGTTTCCATTATTGCTATTTTAGCTGCTGGGATGACAATCGTTATTTTAACTGGTGGTATTGATTTATCAGTTGGTGCAACAGTTGCTCTATCTGGCGTTATCTCAGTCATGGTCTCTTCTGCAGGAGTTAATCCTATAATTGCGATGTTATCAGGCGTACTAGTAGGGTATGCAGTAGGACTGATTAATGGGTTTCTTACAGCCAAAGCAAAGTTACCAGCATTTATTGTTACACTAGGCAGCTTCACATATGTTCGTGGACTCGCTTATGTCATTAGTGGCGGTTATCCAATTGTTTTACAAAACGAAACATTTAAATTCATCGGTGGTGGAAGTATTTTCGGAATCCCCACTCCTATTTATATCATGTCTTTAGTATATGTCGTGATGTTTTTTGTTCTTAAATATACGATGTTCGGTCGTCATATTTATGCGATTGGTGGCAATGAAGAGGCAGCTCGGTTAACTGGAATTAAGGTTGAAAAGTCTTTAATCAATGTGTATTCGATTAGTGGTTTACTAGCTGGTTTAGGAGGAGTCGTTTTAGCGGGAAGGTTGTTTTCTGGACAGCCAACTGCTGGTCAAATGTATGAGTTAGACGCAATTGCTGCTGTTATTCTAGGAGGAACAAGTTTAACAGGTGGAAAAGGGAAAATAATAGGAACAATTATTGGGGTTTTAATTATGGGGGTAATCAGTAATGGGTTAACTCTAATGGATGTCAACTATTATTGGCAGTTAGTTGTAAAAGGTGGAGTTATTGTAGCAGCCGTTCTATTAGATCGATTGCGCGGAAATAGTCCAGCATAACGATCACATGTCATTTTAGATTTTAAAAAAAGGGATGTGAAATAAAGGTGAAGAGGATTATTGGTACTTTACTAATATGTTCAACTGTCACTTGTTTACCACTTAATAGTGCATATGCAGAAGACCCTGGGTATTATAATGAACCATACCGTAATCAATTTCATTTTTCTCCTGAAGCCAACTGGATGAATGATCCGAATGGTATGGTTTTTTATAAAGGTGAATATCATTTGTTTTATCAATATCATCCGTATGGAACGACATGGGGACCGATGCATTGGGGGCATGCTGTCAGTAAAGATCTTGTTAATTGGGAGCATTTGCCGATTGCTTTATCGCCGGATGAAAACGGTCAGATTTTCTCGGGGAGTGCTGTTATTGATTGGAACAATACAGCTGGCTTTGGAAAAGAAGCAATGGTTGCCATCTTTACGCATTCAGGGGATAAGCAAGTCCAAAGTATAGCGTATAGCTTAGATAAAGGTAGAACTTGGGAAAAGTATAAAGGGAATCCCGTAATGCCAGACCCTCCTTTACAAGATTGGCGCGATCCTAAAGTATTTTGGCATGTAGAATCAAACCAATGGGTTATGTCGTTAGCGGCTAAGGATAAGATCATGTTTTATACCTCACCTAATTTAAAAGAGTGGGAGTATGCAAGTGAATTCGGCGAAGATGGTGGAATACAAGCAAATAGCTTAGACAGAACTTCTTATGCCATGTCATCCCAGACAGGTGAATCATTTAGCTATGAGGGAAATATTACGCTTAATGAGAAGAATGGGAGAGAAGGGGCAGGCGGTTTAGTTTTTCGGTCAGACAGGAGTGCAAAGAACGGCTATGTTGCTAGCTTAGATGCCAAAAACGATGTCATAACATTAAGTAAGAATGTAGATGGAACAAACGAGGAAATTACGAGAAAACCTTTTACCCTCAAAACCTCAACTACCTACCATGTGAAGGTAGAAACAGATGGGGATCAAATTCAAGTCTCTGTAAACGATCAATCCGTTATAAAAAAAACAGATATAGAATTCGATTATGGATACTATGGATTGTCAGCGAGGAATTCAACGGCAGCCTTTCGAAATGTGGAGTTCAAGAATACATCTAACTTTGAAACCAATTTATCAAAATGGACAGATGTAAACGGCAGCTGGGAGAACACGATGGATGGAAAAAGTGGAACCTCTACGGAGGATGCTTTTGTAATGAGCGGTCAAACAGGGGATAACTTTCTTTATGAAGCAAACATTGAGATATCTGGGGAAAAGGGCGGCAATGGAGCTGGCTCGCTCGTTTTTCGTGCAGATCCTCATGCAACAAACGGTTATATGGCGAATATCGATGCTTTAAACGATACAATAAAAATCATGAAAATCGAAAATGGAGACATATCCATTCTAGCTGAAAAAACAATAAATCTAGATACAGATAAAAGGTACCATTTAAAAGCAAGCACCCATGGAAAAAATATTAAAATTTTTTTAGATGGTAATCTCATTCATGATGTAAATGATTCAACTTTTTCGTCAGGACATTTTGGCTTAAATGTTTGGAATTCATCCACGTTATTCCAAGATGTTCAAGTTGGTAAGAACATCATGACAAATGAGAAGGAAGTTACTAATCATGATTTTGAGACAGGTGATCTAACTGGGTGGAGTACAATCGAAGGTAATGCTTTCACAAAAGATCATGTGACAAATGTACCATCTTACTGGGGAGGGGATTTCGGCCACCAAGGAAACTACCACCTATGGGGGTTTACTGATCTACAAAAGGGAGATGACGCAACAGGTGAACTGCACTCCTCATATTTTAAACTAGGTGGTTCTGGAGAAATCAACTTTCTGTTGGGCGGTGGTAATGATATCAACACCCGCTATGTTTCGTTAGTGAGAGCCTCTGATGATCAAGAATTAATTCGACAAGCCAATACCAAATTTAAAGAAGAAAAATATCAAAAATACGTCTGGGATGCGTCTAAATACATTGGAGAAGTGTTATATATTAAAGCTGCAGACCAAGCTACAGGTGGTTGGGGTCATATAAACATGGATGATGTTAATGTTTATAATGAAGGGGCCATGCCAAATGAAGTAGACCAAGTTGCCAAAGAGCCTGAGAAAGGCGATTCGAAAGAAAGCGGCATCCTTACAGACTGGTCTGCTGTTTCTGGAGAGTGGATACCTTCTACTCATGGTAGTAACGGAGGGATTTGGGAATGTCCTACTCTCATCGAATTACCAATTGATGGTGACCCTTCAAAAACAAAATGGGTACTACAGGTAAGCATTAATGATGGCGCTCCTGCAGGCGGGTCAGGTATGCAATATTTTGTAGGTACCTTTGACGGGAAAACGTTTAAAAATGAAAACCCTTCCGATCAAGTGTTATGGACTGACTACGGGGCAGATTATTATGCCGCAGTTGATTGGAGCGGAATTGAAGGGAAGAATGGCGAAAAATATTGGATTGGCTGGATGAGTAATTGGCTATATGCAAATCATACACCAACTTCGACTTGGAGAAGTTCAACGACATTGCCAAGAAAGATGGAGCTAACTCAGACAGAAGAAGGTTTACGTTTAAAACAAACACCAGTTTCTTTAAAAACCATTCGAGATAAGAGTGAAAAAATTTCATATAAAAATAAAGTCATATCTGGTGAAAGTAATCTCCTATCTAAACTATCAGAAGATACATTTGAAATGATAGCTGAGTTTGATGTAGATGATATAAAAGCAACTGAATTCGGCTTTCAAGTTCGTAAAGGAGCAACTGAATATACGACTATTGGCTATGATGTTGCCACCAAACAATTATTCGTAGACCGTTCAAATTCAGGAAGCTTTGATTATGGGAACAATGTAGTCGGTAAGCATGACGGACCGTTAAATACATTAAATGGGACTGTGAAAATGCATATTTTCATTGACCGATCTGCTGTAGAAGTGTTTGGAAACAAAGGTGAAACGGTTATTTCTGATCAAATTTTCCCGGATCCATCAAGTAAAGGATTACAAATTTATAGCAAGGGTGGAGAAGTTACATTAAAGTCTTTGAAAATATACCCTTTAAAGAGTATATGGAAAAGATAAAGACTACATTTCAATCTTATTAAAGATGGGTTGATAGTGAGAGTTTATGAAGGCTGTCGAAAATAATCGATAGCCTTTCATTTTACCTAAATCACAAGAATGGAGATGTAATGTAAATGAATAAAACAAACCGCGCAGTCATATGCGTTGGGGAGCTTTTGATCGATTTTTATTGTACAGATATTGATGTTAATTTAATGGAAGGTAATCATTTTCTAAAGAAAGCCGGGGGTGCACCAGCGAATGTCGCAGCTGCTATTTCAAAGCTAGGTGGGGAAGCAAGCCTTATTGGAAAAGTAGGAAATGACCCATTTGGATTATTTTTAATAGAAACGATAAAAGAGGTGGGGGTTGATACATCGATGATTGTTACTGATGATTTGGCACCAACTACTTTAGCATTTGTTTCTTTACAAGCAAATGGTGAAAGGGATTTTGTATTCAATAGAGGAGCGGATCGAAATTTAACGGAGGATAACTTATACCTAGATAGATTAAGTGGTGCAAAGATCATTCACTTTGGATCTGCAACTGCATTTCTGGAAAACCCTTTTAAAACAACTTATTTAAAGGCAATGGAATTTGCACAAAATAGGGGGATATTTCTATCGTTTGACCCTAACTTCCGACAGGATTTATGGAAAGATAGAGTGGCTGAATTTATTAGTTTAGCCAGAAAGGGTATATCAATGGCTGACTTTGTAAAAGTAAGCGAAGTAGAGCTTGAACTAATCACGGGAAAAATGGATAAATATGATGGAATAGCAATGCTCCATCATTTAGGGGCAAAAATAGTGGCTGTTACCCTTGGATGGGAAGGCACTCTTCTTTCAAATGGAAGTGGAATGAGTGTAATAAACAGTGTCGAAGTAAATTCAATTGACTCAACTGGTGCTGGTGATGCATTTGTCGGTGCTGCTTTATTTCAATTTGCAAACCTTGAGTCCTATGACACAATTCTTAGTGATTTTAGTAAACTTAAAGAGATCATTCTTTTTGCAAATAAAGTAGGTGCCGTCGTGTGTACGAAGGTAGGAGCGATTTCTTCTCTACCAAACGAAGAAGATATATATAAGGTTTAGTCTACATCGTATTGTTTCGGATTGTGAAAAAATCGCGGTAGTAGGTCTAGGTGCATAGCGATTTTTAGAGGTATTCGGAGAGGAACTGATGCTCATGTGATTACAAAGCATATACAAGACGGAATCATTAGACAACATTCAATACCGAATCTATACGGAAAAGTCAAAACAGTATTCATTTACCGAAAAGGTAAGTATGTAACTGCGTCTTTAATTAAATTCATCAATATAAAATGTGATGAGGAGGAATTGTTAGATAATAAAAGGTTAATTTAAATGGAGTGATATTTTCTTCAATTTACAAAGATTGTGAAGGAATGTACTTAAACTAACGGTGCTTTAGTTCATTAAGACTTACAAAAATAATTGTTTATTTCGGTCAATTTCTTAAGCTCTATTAATGATTATGTACTTATTATAAACCATAAGAAAAAGCTCTCCGGAACCGGACAGCTTTTTTGTTTGATCAAGTATCAACATTTACCACAGTGACTTAAGACTAATTCGATAGAGAGACTTAGCCAACAGATAACGAATAGCCTAATAAGCTTTTTTAATATGGCTCCATCCTTCTTGTAAAGATTCCCCATCGATTCTGGATTTCTCTAATAATTCATCTGCTGAATCAAACGACTGTTGTGTATCTGTTTCATAGTCCGCTAGATGCCATTGATTGGATTCTTCACTAACGTGATAAAGTTTATCTTGAAAAGCAAGACTGACCCTTTCACCGTTATATACATCCTCTTTAAATTGTTCGAAGGAATAGTTCATTTTTTCAAGAGCAAGTTCAGCATACATTTGAACTTCATTATCGACATCCTTCTTAAAATTTTCTATCAATGAATGTAGAATATCCTCATCTAATCTATGTGTAAGAGAATTCCAAACACTGTTAGCAACACAACATCTAATAAATCTGTCGTGATACTTACTTAAAGTTAAAAGTTGATTACCAAACCACTTCAAATCCACATCGCCTTGTGCTAGGTCCGGTATAGCATAAGTTAATTCCTCTACATTATCTTCTTGTATAAACGTTTCAAAGTCCTGTTTACTGTATACCTTTACCTCCATTCCCTCAAAATCAAATTCCTCATTTTCAAGGTATAGGTTTTTTAGAAATTCATCAAAGCTATCTGCGATTTGTATGGTTTGTTCCAAATCAACGTCTACATAAACAATGGGGGGAGCAGACGTGGCATCGCGGTAATCAAATGCGAGCCAAGTATGACCGTCTCCATTGAATAAAATAAGTCCTTCCGGCACTTCCCACTCTTTTATGTAATAATCATTTTCAAGAATTCCGTTTCCGGAACCAATCCCTTTAATGTGTTCCACTATAACAAAAGATTCACCCCAGACGGTAGGAACAGGAGACGGATGAGCATTACAGATTGGTTGTCCACCATTTTGTTGCTTAAGAATAGCAATGTAGGAGTCTGGTAACGTTACATTAAATAACTCTTCTGCCTTTTTTACAATTTCGTCTGTTAATGGTTGTAACATATACTCGTCATTACTTTCTTCCCATATACTTTTTACCAAAAAGTTCACCTCATAAATGTTTAATTATTATTTGATCTACCGGCTCTTTCTTGTACAAACTTCCTCGGTTGTTGAAAAACCGTTCTTACATCATACTACAAAAATAAATAGCCTATTTTTTCTTCAACAGTTTTTTCGAAAACAGCCTTCAATTAATCTTCCCAATGCCTCTTTTTTAGCTAAAAGGCTCTCTACTTCATTACAGGAGTTGCAGCAACCCCTTTCCTAATGGAACTATCGGGGCAGGTTAGTTGATCAAGGTATCATAATTTTTATGGTAAAATAATGGTATTATGTTCAGATTTAGTAGAGTGACTAAAGGGCATTAATGGAACAGCAAGGGTAAATTTATATTGTGGAGGTTTAAATGAAATTCTTCAGAAGTATGTCTAAAATAGAGTCAATTAATTGGAAAAAAGGAGCAATACTTGGTTTTTACACATATATGTTGCTATTATTTATAAACTATATTTACTTTCTAATATATGGAATTGAGCCATTTACTTCCGTTGTAATTTTTTGGACTGGATTGTTAGTAGCTTTTGTGTGCGAGTTTATCTTAAATTTAAAGTCTAAGATGAAATTAAATAAATGAACTGATTGTGATACATTAACAAGATATACCCTTTTTCCTTATTGAAGTAACAAGTGCGTTAGCTGAAGATCGGAGCTGTCTTTAAGGCAGCTTTTTCTTATGGAACTATCGGGGTAGGATAGTTCAATAAGGACTATGATAAGATAGAGTCAAAATATCTTATAAAGGACGACTTTTATGGATAAAAGATACTTTGAACTAGAAAATTACAAAGGTCCCCATATTCATATAGATAATTGGGAACCTTTTTGGGCAGAGGCGATTGCTTGGGAACGGTTAGACGGAAGCTGGGATGTTATGTTTTATGATTTCCAGAGTCAAGAAGAATTTGGCTTACTCTTCGGAACAAAAGAATACTATAAAGATGAAGTTGGAGGAGTTTTTCTCTTTAATGCTCAAACGGACGAGGAGTGTACAGAAAAATTCATTAAATGGGTTCATTCTAACTTACTACCTTTAAGAACAAATAAGTGATTATCCTTGTTGCACTAAAGGGCGCTTTACTTCATTAAGGGAGTTGCTTTGGCAGCTCTTTTTCTTATAGAGCTAATGTGGCAGTTTGTCCGATTCCTTAGTGTTTAAGAAATTAGTTTTTCATTTGGGATTATCAAAGTCACCATTCAAATATGGGAGAAATCATAATAGAACTATGCTTTTGAGGCACAATAAATTGAAAAGATATAAAAAGGATGCAAAGCGAGGAATTTTATGAAAAAGGTTGTAATGTTTTTCCTATGTCTTCTTATCTTAATTCTTCCATCACAAGTTTTTGCTCAACGAAAAGTACCTATTTTAATTTATCATTCGATTGACGAGTTTACTGGGCAGGGTTCTAAGGAGCTATATGTAACTCCTGATAATTTCCAGAAACAAATGATTTATTTAAAAGACCATGGCTACACATTATTAACTTTTGATCGTTGGCAAGACATTTATAAAGAAAATAAACCCATTTTCATTACCTTTGATGACGGATACAAAAACAATCTGAATGCATTTGCTATCTTTCAAAAACTTGAAAACGAACGTTTTAAACCAAGTGGTACCATTTTTGTTATTTCTGACTTTATCGGACGTTCAAACCGATTATCGAAATCGGATTTAAAAATGATGGCTGATTCGGGTATAATCTCAATCCAGTCTCATACTGCTACACATCCTGATTTGACGGAAATAAAAAATTATGAATATGAACTGAAAGGGTCCAAAGATAAAATTCAAAAAATAACAGGCCAACCAGTTAATGCTCTTGCGTATCCATACGGAAATTTCAATGACAAAGTCGTAGAAGAAACGAAGAAATATTATTTATTTGGACTTACAACAACTCCTGAACTATTTTCTGAGAAGGGCATTAAAGACGAACTTTATCTTTTACCACGAATTTATATCAAGTATTCAACTACTCTTGATGACTTTGCAAAGATAGTTGAAGGCGGTTCCTATACCAGGTAAACGCTTTTTCTTTTTGGAACCAAGGGAAAAGTACTTAATATTGTTTATAAGCAATGGGGTTTATTTAACTGCAAAAAGTATGTGAAGTTTTTTACTTAAACTATCGGGTGCTATAGTTGAAGTTCGGAGCTGTCTTTAAGACGGCTTTTTCTTTATGCAACTATCGGGGCAGGATAGTTTAATAAGATTAATGGTTTTTTGTGGTAAAATAAGTAGTAAAAGGATAATTGGGAGGGTGACTATGGAGGGGTTGGAAATATACGATTTTTTAAGATTAGTTTTTATTACTTTTATAATTAGTTTAATTGTAATTTCTATTATTTTATTGGTTCAAAAGAAACGAAGTAACCTAGTTAATGGATTCACAGTTAGTATTACTTCGATAATTTCAATAATTGTTTCTGGTATTAATCTTATTATTATGGGGTACATAGCTGATGAATTAAATTTAGCAGGAGACGTTATTTCCTCATATATGTTTCTTATAATTTTAGGGTTAAGCATATTTAATTTGTTTATTTACTTGAAAAATAAAAACAGTATTATTAGTGCCTAATAAATTCTTAAAGTATCAGGTGTTTTACTTCAATAATGGTGTTTCTTTTGGAGCTCTTCTTCTTAATGAACTAAAGGTGCAGTTTAGTTTAAGACTTTTAGAATCAAACTATCAGATGAAACCTTTTTAGGAAAAATCTCGTATACAGATTTAGGAAAATGGTTTTTAGAAACAGGAGGAACAGGTTATGTTTATAGGGGATATTATATTTCAAGTTATTGTTTTCGGAGGTATAGCATTAATTTTAGGTGTTTTAGGTTATTTATTTTTAAAGAGGACCAAGAAAAGCTAATTAAATTTCTAATTCAAGTAACGGGTGCGTTAGCTGAAGATCGGAGCTGTCTTTAAGGCAGCTTTTTCTTATGGCACTATAGGTGCAGTTTAGTTCAACAAGCCTAAATTAAGAAGCATTTCCATTTCAAACTTAGTTAGAGCAAGGTTATTTCTTGCTTTTTTCTTTGTGTTTTAAAGTTGCTTTTTATTCAAAAAGGGTATTTTTTATTGAAAAATAATACTTTTAGTGTAAAATTACACTAAAAAGGAGTATTTAGTATATGGAAAAAGAAGAGTTCATCCATTTAATATCAGAAAAAATGAAACTTGTCCGAACTGAACAAGGTTTTTCTCAAGATAAGATGTCTGAAATTCTAGGGATTTCAAAAAAAACACTAGTTCAAATTGAAAAAAGAAGAACAGAAGCCAATTGGACCACCGTTGTTGCATTTTGTGCTTTGTTTAATCATAGCGAATTGTTGATATCATCGATAGGTGACAATCCAGTAGATTTTGTTCAGTTAATTGCTAGCAAAAATGGTGGTACGCCTAAAGAAAAAACAATGGGCGGTAAGATATGGTGGAAAGAGATCGAGTATAGAGAGGATTTTCGTTTGCAACAAAATTTGATTAGTAACCATTACCGTATATTGGATCAATATGATTATCGTTGGCATAGTTCTTTTAATAAAGAAGAGAGTTTAAGTCGTTTAAATGAATTACAGGAGGCGGGGACTATCGAGATAGACAAAGGTACAGGGATGGATATATGAAGAATAAGATTTTAATAACAATATTGATAATCAGTATAGGGTTTAATTTGTTTTTATTTGGCAGATGGTTTATTTTTGAACAAGCGTATGAACCGTCCGAAAGTGAACAGGTCATTTTAAGTGAAATGGTGCTGAAAACAGTTGAGAGTAAAGAGTATAAAAAGTTAGCAGAAAAAGAGAATATTATCGCTATTGATGCAAACATGGATAAAAATAAAGGTGGAAAGTTCCCCTACTATTTTGGAGTAAGTGTCCGTACTGACATACAAACTTATCTGTTTGCTTGCAGTAATGAACAATGCTCAGAAATGGAAAGCGCAGGCACGACCTATTCTCGATATAAAGACGAAGGTCCCCGAGTTCCATTTGAAAAATAGAGAAAAGTCAAAATAACTGAAATAAAAGAAAGCCCCCTTCCTTACATAACAAGGATCGTAGGCTTTCTTTATTCTTATAGGTGTTTAATTTCCATATCGACTTTTTTAATAGGATTACTTTTTAGGTTTTTTATTTAAAATAGTGCGCAGTTCATTGATATCATCATCAGATAGGGTATCTTCGTGAATGAATTGGACAAGCATGGATTTCATGGTCCCTCCATAGATACGTTTGATAAATGATTCGGTCTCGGCACGCTGGCATTCTTCCTGTGAATAAAGCGGGTAAAAGGTGTAAACTCTTTGATCTTTATTGACACCTACTACATCTTTTTGAACCAATCGATCAAGAAGGGTCCTTATGGTTTTCGGTTTCCAATCGGTACTTTCCTGTAAGGAAAGTATGATGTCATTCGCTGTTTGAGGGGCTTTATCCCAAAGTACGTTCATGATTTCCCATTCTGATTCTGATATACTAGGAATGTTTTTCTCCATATTTCTCCCCTTCATTTTCATTATAGATTCCTAAATCTTTTAAAATTGATAAAGTGATTTCTCCCGCTTTGCTTCCGGATGAATCATCTTCATTTTGTATATTGGTAGCAAAGAAATAAGTGTTGTTCCTCGTCTCTACATACCCGATAAACCAACCATTGATGTTTTTTCCATTCACTGCTCCTGTGCCTGTTTTTCCTGATAGGCGAGCTTCTTCATTCTTTTCTAAGAGCAGTGCTTCCTTCACGGCTTGGATATGCCTTTCCTTATATCCAAATTGATTGTTATAAAAGGCTTGCAGCAGTTGGACTTGTTCGACTGGAGAAATTTTTAATGAGGATTCGTTCCAGAATTCACTAAATTCCCCAGATACATCGGAATTCCCATAGTTTATCTCTTGTAGATTGGATTGAATTGTTTCAAATCCTGTTCGACGATCTAATTCTTGGAAATACCAGTTTACAGATTTTTGTAAAGCAGATGAGACATCCTGATCCATATTCCAAGCTTCATAGGGTTGCTCCGTCCCATCCCATGAAAGTTTGGATTCTTCGGGTGATATCACATTTGATTCTAGAGCAAATAAGGCACTATAGATTTTGTATGTGGAATCAGGTGATACCCGCAAAGTGCTTTTCTCTTCATTAAAAATGCGATATTGCTGTGCGTTATGATCATATAAAACAAAGCTTCCATCATACCCTTTAAAGAATTGCTGTAAATCCTCATAAACTACTCCGTCATTTTTAAAATAGTATCGGTCGTTTTCCGTCGCAAATGCGGAAACGAAAGGTAATTGGATTGTCAAAATGATACTGGCCAACACATAAATGAAGACGCTTTTTCTTAATGATTTTTTTGCGGAATGCTTATAGGCAGAAATTTGTTCAATTCGTTTTTTGATTTGAAGCTTCGAACCGTTTAGTTGTGTCACCAACTGTAGATTACTTGACCGTTTTGAAAGATCCAAAAAATTAATGATAGTATTTCCATATTCACTAATGGAATGATCATCCAGTAACTTTAAAACAGATGTATCACATGCTATTTCCCGATCCAATCTCATTTCTCTAAAAGCAAGCCAAACAAGGGGATTAAACCAATAAATGATTTGATAGAACAATATCACGTAATTTGTCAGCAAATCCTTGTTTTTATAGTGATTCAGTTCATGAAGAAAGATGTACTCGTAATTTTTCAAGCTAAGCCAGTTTTCATGCTGAGAAGGTAAGACGATATATGTTTGAAAAAGCCCGAATATCATTGGAGATTGGACTTTATTCGAAATAACAATCTCTATTGGTTTTCTTATCTGCAGTCTTTTCTTGCATTCTTCGAAAAGCACGAGGACTTCTTGATTGGAAAACGGAGAAGAATAATTCTTAATCCTTCTGATTGTGAGCCATCCACGAACCATAGTAAAGGTAAATAAAAGCATCCCTGACAACCATAAACCCATCACTCCCCTATTAAGTAAGGACAGGTCCGGCCGATTGACCGATACAGAAAAGTCTTGTATGAGGTGTAGGCCCTGCATCATATCGGTCCCGGTTTTTTCCATATTAGAGCTGGGTGCATTAATCTGATTTATATCCCCGCTGCTAAAGAGAGAACTAAAATTATATAAATCAGTAGGTATGAAAGGAAGTGCTAAAGCCATGAAAAGAAACATCCACAAATGATAGTGCCATTTTGCTGTTAATTGTCTTCCAAACCATTTTCGTATAAGGAGGATAACAGTAACGGAAAATGAAGACACCAATAGACCTATTATAAAGTAGGTTAAAAACATGCCCTTCAATACCACCTCTCTTGACTTTTAAATTTATAAAACAGGTTTATAGCAAATTTATAGTGGCTTGATGGTAAAAAAATAAAGAATTGACTTTCTTTGATTACATATGTAATACTATACTACAGATGTAATCAGACTACAAATGTAATCTGTTAAAACTCCTTGCATGAGGTTGTTTTTTCATTTCGTACATAAGAGTCTAATCAAATAATTAGGAGGTTTACATGATGAACAAAAGATGGTTTTATCAAATACTGGCACCAATAGGCTTGGTGCTTATGGTTGCAGGCTGCTCAGATGAGGAAAAACAGGTTGTACAACAGTCGGAAACAGAACAAACCGGGGGAACTAACCAAACATCGGAAAATAATACGGCAAAAGAAGCCACAATCAAGAAATTTGAACAACTTGAGAAGGAATATGATGCAAAGCTTGGGGTCTATGCCATTGATACAGGAACGAAAAAAACCGTGGAATTTCATGAGAACGAACGATTTGCGTTTACATCTACTCATAAGGCTCTGGCTGTAGGGGCACTTTTACACCAGAAATCAATAGAAGACCTTAATCAAAGAATTACCTATACAAGTGAGGATCTTGTTAATTATAATCCGATTACCGAAAAGCATGTTGATACGGGGATGACCCTTAAGGAGCTTGCTGATGCTTCGCTTCGATACAGTGACAATACTGCTGGAAACCTTATCCTTGAACAACTGGGGGGACCGGCTGGATTTAAAAAAGTACTGGAGGGAATTGGAGATAATGTTACCAACCCTGAGCGAATTGAGCCAGATTTAAATGTAGTTAATCCTGGTGAAACGCATGATACGAGTACACCAATAGCACTTGCTACTAGTCTTCAGGCTTTTACATTGGGAGATGCACTTCCAACTGAGAAACGTGAACTTTTAATAGATTGGATGAAGAGAAATACTACTGGAGATGCTTTAATTCGTGCTGGAGTGCCGAAAGGTTGGGCAGTGGCTGATAAGACTGGAGCAGGATCATATGGTACGCGAAATGATATTGCGATCATTTGGCCATCAAAAGGAGATCCTATTGTTCTTGCTGTACTTTCAAGTCGTGATGAAAAAGAGGCTGATTATAACGACGAGCTTATTGCTGAGGCGACAGAAGAAGTAATTAAGGCCCTTAAAGTCAAAGGTAAATAGAATAAGATTGTACTAAAAAAGGTTACGTTAAGTAGCCTTTTTTGGTGGATTAATTCCTATAATGATTGCCCTTCTTCAACTCCCTTTAATGAACGAAAGCCTTTCATCATCTGTATTGCTATGAAGCCATAACGAAGCGACGCTTTTTTATAGAGCCAAAGGGGCAGGATGGAGGAGGGAAATAATGGTATGATATGGTATGTAGACTAAGGAGGTTGTTATATGAGTTATAAGAACACACTTATTACCATTTCAGAGGATTCAAAAGTTTCTTCAGCAAAGGTCCCTGTCATCAGAAACGAAAAACCGACCATTGCTTATATCGAGCATGATTTGATTAACAATAACCCCTATAAATTTACACAAGAAGACGTACAATTCAAAACATATTTAATCAAAAATCAAATGGAAGCGGAAAATGCAGCTGAACTTCGAGAACAGTTCTTTTCAAAATCCAAGGCTTGTTTCAGGGCTTCTCCTTTAGTGAAAAATTATGGTTGGGGAATTCATTATAATAATCAAGGGAAAATTGCCATATATGATGTTAACAGTGAAATGTATAACCAGTTGCTTAAGCAAGATGACATTACAAAACTTAAAGGCATGCGCTCCAAAAGAAAATAGATGTAGGATCGTTCAAAACGTAGTGACTGGAACTGTAAAGCGATGAAGATGACGAAACGAAAACATGTTTGAAGCTAAGAAGGTATAGTCATTTTTAATCATTTTAATAATCAGTTTATTCTGATATTATAAAAGGGATAAAATGGGAGGAGGAAATAACATAAAAAACTTATTTTCAATCTTAAGTATGTTTGTGTTAGTTCTGGTAGGTGGAATGGTATTAGGCAATTCTTCTGCACAAGCAAGTGTTCCTCAGTATTCTTTTCAAACAGAAGATGGAAAATGGGATGGTGAAGTTGGAAATCCTAACAGAGGTAGTGACTTACAGGTAGAACTGGTTTCCCCAATCTATTTAAAGACTTCTTCTGGAAGTAAGTTGTTGACTAATTATAGTAACTTATGGTCCCGTCTCTGCAATGCCAGTACTGGAAAGTGCACAAGCTATCATAGCTTAGCTGGTGGAAAGACAATATTCACAGATATGAGAATTGGTAAATTTTATGTAGATGTTAAAGATGGATACTCTTCTGGAAGAGTATCTGGAAAACTGCAAATTGTTTTCAAATAACATGATAAAAAGCTACCCACTCTTAATGGGTAGCTTTTTATCATGAAGAAACTTTTAAAATGGGTATTTTTGTATAATTCATTAAAATGGAGCTCCACCGCTGCCTTTTTTTCAGAAAAGAAGTGAAGCTAACTGAATTGACTAGCACGTTCACAAACGCAACAAAGGGTACGGGTAATAATACTACAAGATACAGTAAATTCGTAGGGGGTGCTTAGTTTGAACAATGACCATGAAACGCCTGAGGAAAAAAGAGAAAGGTTAAGACAAGAAGAGCTTAAAAAAAATCCGATAGGCACATTAAAAGATGGATTTAATGGAAATGGAAATTTAGCAGACTTAGTTGGCAGTTTAGGTTGGAAAGGGACGGGAATATTAATTGTTGTTTTAATAGTTGGATATTTTATTTATAAACTGTTTTTTTAAAAAGAATTTACTTAACCTCCTTCAACTAACGGGTGCTTACTTCAATTATCAGGAGCTGATCAGCAGCTCCTTTTTTTATGGAACCAAAGGGGCAGGATAGGGAAGAGGGAATTAAAACACAATATTCTGTTTTTAGAAAAATCGAGATCGGACTGGAAAGGCTTTTGTGGATTGTTTGGTGGCAATATACAAAAAGGTACACTTTAAACTGAGTGCACCTTTTTGTTTTATGAATTATATATTTCTCTGTTCATATTCACGATATCTTTATTTGCGAGGGGGAAGTTAGAAGCTGATAACTTCTCTATTACCTTATCCCGCAGGAATGGGGCTTTTTCTTTATTTGCTTTTTCCAATGCTTTTGTTAGTTCTTCTTTTGTTAGTTCTGTGCAGTATGCAGGAGTTCCCGGCTGTTGTCTCCACGAATCACTTAAAGAACCACTATCCACTGTGTCGAAGCCTAGCTGGTTTACTATGTCCATGATTATTTGTTTTTGTGATACGTCATTACCAGCAATCGCCATGGCAATGCGTCCACTAGTACCTTCGGGGGTTCCCTCATTTTCTAAAGTATGGGCTAACAAGTTGTTGAAAGCTTTGATGATAGGTTTACCTAATTGATTGGAAACCCAATCACTTTCAACCATCCCGTTCTCAATTTCTGCAATTTTTTGGTCTCTGCCAGGGTAATAATTTGAAGTATCTACGACGATTGCTTCCTCCCCAACTTGCTCGATAATGTTCCGAATGCTTGGCAGTGCTGTTAAAGGGAGAGATATTATAAGAACTTCAATATTGGTAATTACATCTTCTATAAGGACAGGTGTTCCAGCAAGCTCTTTTCCTTCTAAATGTTCAATTCCTCGTGCATCTGCAATTTTTACATCATGTCCATTCTTAACTAATTTTTTAGAAATGATCGACCCGATTGTTCCAGCACCTATAATTCCAAATTTCATCATTTCTCCTCCTAAAGAATTTGTATATCAAAGAGTTGTTCTGCTTAAAGTTAACAATGATATTTTTATCTGAATCAATATCATCACTTTATCAATCCGTAAACATATCTCATTAGATATTAAAAATATTGATTGTTTTTATTACATATACTAGAATATAACCAATTTTCATTTCTTTGAAGAAGGCAATAAAAATTGCCATAGTACATTTTTTTGTACCTAACAGTAGAAAGCAGGTGAATGGGTGTCTAGAATATGCAAGGATGGATTTGACAAAAAGTGTATAAAGGAACAGAGAGAAGTATATGGCATTGCCTATACCCAAAACATACTATCTGGACGTTGGAAATATCTCATTCTTTGGTTTATAAAGTCCAAAGTGCGCCGTTATAGTGAAATCAAAGCTTTTTTAGGGGATATTTCACAAGGCTCTCTTACAAAGCAACTTCGAGAACTAGAAACAGCTGGTTTAATTAATCGCAAAATTTATCCAGAGGTTCCTCCTCGTGTTGAGTATTCATTATCCTCAAAAGGGGAAGAACTCATTCCTATTATTGATTTAATGGAAGAATTCGGGAAGAAGTTTGGGGAGCAGGTAGACTAACCAAAGCTAACACATCCATCGTTAACCCCAGAATTCAAAAACGAAATGGTAGATAAAGTAAAAGTTGCGGGAGGGAAAGCGTTCTAACGCAGCTTTTTCTTTTACCATAAAAATTTGACTAAAAATAGCTGATCAGAAGCTCTTTTTCTTATGGCACCACTAACGGGGCAGGATATTGAAGAGTGCTCTTTGCCTTTCTTCAACAAGAAGGATATTTTCTGTTTTTAGAGAATTAGAATGTAAGAATACAGGATATTGCAAAATAACAGGAACAAAGGAGGTATGAAATATGAAGATCCACAGAATAGATCATGTAGGTGTAATCGTAAATGATCTCTCTGCTGCTAAAGAGTTTTTTCTCGATTTTGGACTTGAAGTGCAAGGGGAATGGGAAATGGAAGGAGATTTGATGGATCGGATGAGTGGGCTTAATGACGTTAAAGTAGCATGTGTAGGATTGGGGAAGCCAGACGGTCAGGCATGGATAGAGCTAATTAAATTTTATACGCCGTCAGATGAAAAAGATAGTCAGCAACCTTTTGCAAATACGCTGGGCATCCGGCATATTGCATTTGCTGTTGAAGATATTGAAGCCCTTGTTGCCAAATTGAAAAAGAAAGGTACGGAAATCTTTAGTGAGATACAACAATATGAAGATAGTTATAAGTTATGCTACTGTCGTGGACCAGAGGGAATTATTTTAGAGTTGGCGGAGCAAATCAAATAAATTATGGGCAATTAATGGTTGTTGGGCTTATAAAATCATGTATAAATGGTAAAACGAATAGATGCCAAACTTTTCAGCTGGAAAAATAAGGGCTATACATTACTTTGTTTACTGGATATAAAAAAGCCACCCTCAAAAAGATGAAGATGACATTGAAACAGCCAAAAAACAAAGAGAAAAAGCGATGCAAGACTTGGCAGAGCACCCGGAATTGTTTCAATTTGCAGCTGAAATTGAATGAATAAATAAGGACTTCTTTATTGCAAAGGGGTTCTTTTTTTTGTTCATTTCTCTTGTTGAACTATAGGGCAGGATAGTTGGATTGCAAAGAAAAGATTCTTCATTAGTTTTATAGTGGGCATCATACTCAAGTATCTTCAAGCTCTGTTCTGCAATACGTCCCTTGAAGAAGCAAGTCATGGTTATCGAATTTTTAATAATCGTGAGGATGAATGTATAAAAGTCGTTTTAAAACCGTAATACTCTTCTCTTTCCAAAAGGCTGTTTTCACATACTTTGTTGCTATTTACCAGGTAGTGAGTTGTGGTTGATTTCCCCTCCAGATGCTCGCTTTCCGCGGGGCGGGCGGTGAGCCTCCTCGACGTAAACGCCTGTGGGGTCTCACCTGTCCCGCTGCTCCCGCAGGAGTCTCGCACTTCCGCTCCAATCAACCTTAAATAGTTTCGTTTTAAAAACATCAATCTTTACGAAAAGAGCCTTCAAAAAGACTTCATACTGTGTATGGAAGTCTTTTTTTGTAAATTTTTTTACGGATAGGCAAAAAGTGGAAGTTTGAGTCCTATCTTTGACATTGGCAGGAATCATTCATCATCAAGTATATCAATCTTTAACTAGGTGCAAATAAGGTAGGTTGCTGCTGCAACTCTTTTTTTTAATGAACTAACGGGGCAGGTTGATTCAAGAGTGTTGTTTGGTCTTTGTTCAACAATTGGACCATTTTGTGGAAAATCAGCAGAAACTTTTGTGGGCTTAATCAAAATAGTAATTAATCTATGGAAGTTGTAAAATAAAGGTAAGAATAGTTCTGGGGGGATTTATATCAATTATAATGCTATTAATTTTAGTGAGAAACTGTCCAAATTCAGTGAACACTGGTCGCCCAAAGTCATTGGTGAAATGAATGAATATCAGTTTAAGTTAGTTAAGATTCTGGGGGATTTTGTATGGCACGATCATAAAGACACCGATGAGGCATTCATCGTGATAGACGGCGAGATGTCCATCGCATTCCGCGATGGAGAGGTTAAACTTTCCAAAGGAGAAATGTATGTGATACCAAAAGGTGTGGAGCATAAGCCTTATGCTGAAAAGGAATGCCATATAATGCTGGTAGAGCCTAAAGGTGTAGTCAACACTGGTGAAACTAATTTTAAACTAACTGCTGAAAATAATATATGGATTTAACCCGATAATTTTCCAGTTACTATCTTTGGATCAACATATAAAAGGAAGTTACATATTTTCCGCAACGGGAGCGATTCCTTAATAAGAATCGCTTTTCTTAATGAACTAATGGGTGCGTTAGCAGAAGATCGGAGCTGTCTTTAAGTCAGCTTTTTCTTCTTGAACTATCGAGGCGGGATAGAAGAATTAACACAAGAAGGTCGTCAATGAAGACAATCTTCTTGTGTCAATTTTTTTTAGAATAAGGGATTCCTAATTGGAATATTATGTTAAAGTTGAAGCGGGCAGAGCAGTTTTCAGGATATTGATGGTGAGCGAAATGGGGGAAATGATTATCTTCGAGAAAAGTCCTATGATTCATTAAAACTAAAACAGTTTAAATGATAATTCTTAAGGGGTGTTTATTTATAGTTATAAATAGAAATAAACATGAGAGTTTAATTGGGAGTGCTCTGTTCATTGTAGAGATAGAGATTTACGAACTCACTGGTCAGGCTGCCGAGGTGACCTCATGACAGAAATGAAAAAGCAGCCAATTTCACATTTGATGAAGAAGCGTAGATTTTGGGGTTATGGTGCCGCTATAGCGGTAATGCCTTATCTGTTAATCAAAATAGCCTGGACGTTCGGTCTCTTCATGCCGACCGAACAAATGGGCGACCCAAGTTGGCGCACTGCAAACGCAGTAACAATGGTTCTAGCTGCAGTTGGTATCCTGTTAGCATTGGCATTTAGCATGACATGGGGTGAGCGACTGCCCGCCTGGTTGGTTGCCTTGCCCGTCTGGGTAGGTACTGGTTTACTTATTCCCATGCTGTTGCTGGCACCTGTGCTTGGTCCTGCTGCTATGATACGCGATCAGAAGGCAGGTGCTGCTAACGTTTGGGTATATGAGCAGATCTTCGTAATGGTCTCACTGGTTGGAGTCGGCATCTGCCTACCTTTCGCCTTAGCTGGATACGCTAAAGCGCGTTGGCCAGAGGCATTTGCTGATCCAATCGACATTGAATTACTCCCGGGCAACAGCCAGAAACTGCATATCACCTTGGCTAGGCTTGTCGCGGCTGGCTGTATCCTGCTTGGATTTATTAAGCTATTCTGGGCGGTTGGCGGAACTATTGGCATCAACCCAGCCATGTTGGATAACCGCGATTTATGGTGGCACCTATTGTCGTTGAGTACCGGTGTGTGGGCCTTAGCGGGGGCGTGGGGTTTGTTGGTATTGACCACTCGCCGCGGGTCGAAGCGGTTCCTCCCTCCTATGGCAGCAGCATGGATCTCGTCGGGAATGCTGTTCTCTTATAACCTCTTTAACCGCTTGGCCGCCACTCGCCCCGATGCACAACCTGCTCTAGAGAACCCGCTTGCATATGTACTAACCACCGAGTTAGGTAGCGTCTTGGGAGTGATGATGGGAATAATCATCCTGATGGTACTGCACGACCGCCGGAGAGCAATGCGTAGTTTTAGAAGTAACTAACGTTCCTAATATTGATTTATATATTTATAAAAAGAAAATAAATTAAATGAAAAGGCCCCCAATTTTAGGGCCTTTTAAATGTACGTTTCTTTACATTATCATACATTAAAATCAAGAAAAAAATTCCCTTGTTCAGCTAAAGTGTGCGTCGTACTAGAAAATGGTCACTGATGAGACCGCAATCTAGGTGAGCGAGCCAAAAAATGAAGGCATCCTTATAAGAGGAGAAGAAGTCGTGTCAGAAAATAAATAATTCCCAATCAAAAAACCACACATCATGGTGTGGTTTTCATTTTTCTTCCTTTTATGCTTCTTTTACATCCATTCCCTTCATCATCGAACGGTCTTGGAGGCTTTCGGAACGCATGCTATATGCCACGAGCTTCTTCTTGTCCTGTTTTACGACATCCACATGGTCACCGTACACGAACACCAATAACCGAATATCCTTTTTGCCTTTTTTCGTATCGATGACCAATGGCTTAACACCGCTCTCTGGATGTAAAAACAAGGAATCGTTTCCAGGAAATATATGATTTTTCTTCAAAATCATCGCGTGGTTAACATCCTGAATCACTTGGTTCTTCTCTTCCCCTTCCAATCGTTTTCCGTCCATCGTGATCACGGTATTCTCGTCACTAAGTGTTGGATGCATCTTAAATTTATTCAAAAGCCAATTGACGACATCGGTTGGAAGGCAGGTAACAACTAGTTTAAATATCGTCATAATAATGGTCAAAATCAAAACGGGTCCTGTCATTTTTTCATCATCTCCGTATGTTATAAATGCCTCATGATAAGTAGCTGCCTCTATATTACCAAAAGAATGGCCATTTTTTCTTTCGAAAATATGTCCATTCTCGCAACGTTTTCCTTTTGGGGCGTGCGGTATAAACTAACGGTCAGGGGGGTTGCTTCCGCAGCTCCTTTCATATTGAAAAGGGAAGATTAGTGTATTCATAACGGGTGCTTTATTTCAATTACAAGGGTTGCTGCGGCAGCCTTTTTTTTATGGCACTAACGGGGCACGATCGTTTAAGAACGAATGGGTTTTTAATGGTAAAATTAACCTGGTTATAGTGATTAAGTGGCTTACCTGCAGTATAGAAAATAAAATAGGAGTTGTTTTTATGTTTGACATTGCCTTGATTTTGTTTATAGCTTCAGCTGGGGGAGTTATTGCTATTACCGGATTCCTCGTTATATTAGGTCGAAGAATTTTAAAACCTAAGAAAGAACTTCAACAAAAAATCGAAAAACTAGAAGAAGAGGTTCAAATATTAAAAAATCACAAATAAAAACTAGCTTTAATGAACTAACAGGTGACGTTAGCTGAAGGTCAGAACTGTCTTTAAGACAGCGCTTTTTAAAAATGTTTTAATGAGAGATAATTTGAGGGGGAATTTTCAATGAGTAAAGCAATCATTTTTGATATGGATGGAACCTTATTTCAAACAAATTTAATTTTAGAACCTGCCCTAGAAGCAACATTTGAAGTACTACGAAAAGAAAATTTATGGGATAAAAAAACACCGATTGAACAATATAGGGGAATTATGGGTGTGCCACTACCGGTTGTATGGGAAACACTTTGCCCAAACCACTCACTGGAAATACGAGTAAAGAGCAATGAGATTTTTCATAAAAAGCTTATAGAACTAATCCAAGCACAAAAAGGTGCATTATATGCTGGTGTGGAAAGCACATTAAATGAGTTAAGTAAAAAGTATCCCTTATTTATTGCCAGCAATGGTCAGATAGAATATTTACAAGCAATTGTAGAAACTTATAATTTGGATAGGTTTATACAAGATACATATAGTATCCAACTAATTAAATCTGGGAATAAATCAGATTTAGTGCAAATGGTGAAAAATAAAAATCAAATTGGAAAAGGTTACGTTGTCGGAGACCGGTCTTCAGATATATCTGCTGCTAAGGATAATGAACTTATTGCAGTTGGTGTGAACTTTGACTTTGCTCAAGAAGATGAATTAAAACAAGCAGATTTTGTAGTGAATAACTTCAAAGAAATCTTAGAGTTAGTTTAAATTCTAAAAGGGTGCAATTGGAGGCCTTTTGAAAAACTATTCTTAGTATTATCATACTTTCATATTCAGTGAAAAACTACCTTTAATGAACTAACGGGGGCAGGATAGCTCAACAAGGGTTTGTTTATTTTTATCTTTTTAAGAGAGATAATTTTATATATTGGAGGGAATTATGAGGGAAATTACTTTGTCTAATGGAAAAACAGTTGAAGTCGAATGTTTAAGTTGTGCTTTAACAAGTGGGAAAATAGAACCGGATGGTGGTGTAATAG
>NZ_JBFUIQ010000008.1:0-81969 GCF_056401795.1 Peribacillus sp. P4_D6 | reverse complement strand
ATGCTTGGCAATATCCATACCAACAACGAGTGTATTTTCAGTAACTTGATTAATTTTTTCATTCCATTTAAACTGCATACAGAAGTCCTCCTTGTTTGATGTTGAGTCAATGGTCGTTGACACTCATGCATCATACAAGAGGGCTCTTTTTCTTTCAAGACTTCGAACATCCTTCTAACAGGAATGCTGCCCCGTCAGTTGCATAAAAAAAGCTGTCTTAAAGACAGTTCCGATTTTGAGCTAACGCACCCGTTATTTGAATAAGAAAACAGGCTCGCCAAAACAATCCTATCCTTAATCACCCGTCACTTAACAAGCCTTTGTTCTAACTCATCTTTTTGGCGCAAGTGATGACGAAAATGCATGCCAACCAAATCATACCATTCCCTTGCATTCAGCCATCCGAACCCTCCATGCTCGACTTTATAATTTGGGTTTATATTATCGACTTTCGATGCCCATTGGCTTAACCTTAGAATTACTTGATCCATTCTGCTGATAAGATCATCCTTGCTATCTGAATTATTAGGTGGAGTATTTAGTTCATCCGGTAATTTAATTTTAATTGGCGGAAACCCTCCAATCTTATATAAATGCTTACCAAACTCCGTTTTCCCAAGGGGTTGTTCATCATTTAAGGTGAAACATGTATCCATATTATCTAGATACTCATGGGCAACAAGGATTAAATGGTCATACATTTGCCCAATAGACCAAACCGTTTCTTCAGATTTATATCTTAGCTGTTCCAAAGAGTAATTTTGAAGCTCGTTTTTGTAAGTATTAATTAGTTTAAGTTCACTCAATTTAATTCCTCCATTATATTATTTAACTCAAAGTCTAAAACTTTTATATTTTTTGTATATGTAACTAATTATTCAATTTTCAATTATAAAATACCTACTTCAACTAACCTGTCCCTTTAGTTGCATTAGACTTTATTGAGTTGACAAAGACTGAGACATAAAAAAAAGACGGTTTTACCGTCTAATAAATAGCTCTCTTAATAAAAACATACTAAGAATTAATCCTGGAATACTTAGCCATCTTAATCAAACATAAAGGTTTTTTTTCGATAGCTTATTGAAAAGACTAACCCCATCGCTAACATATTACCAATTAATGAGCTTCCTCCATAACTTATAAAAGGTAAAGGTATTCCTGTTATGGGTACCAGGCCTATATTCATCCCGATATTCTCAAAAACATGGAAAAAAATCATGGAAGTAACACCGGTGCATATGTAAGATTCAAAACTATTTTTTACGTCTAGAGCCAACTTCACTATACTCGAAATAAGGAGAAAATAAATTGTTACTAAAATACTAGCTCCAAAGAAACCATATTTAGAAGAAATAACGCTAAATATAAAATCCGTATGTGCTTCTGGAACATATATACCCTTTTCCAGATAACCATATACCCCTCCTGAACCAATGGCTAATAATGCTTTGGTCAGATTATAGCCTTCACCTGATGCATAAGATTCTGGATCGATCCAAGCATAAATTCTTCCTAATTGATAGGTTGCGAAACCCATTGATTGAAGCATTTCAGGGTTGAAAAAGACTAAGTATATAAGAATGCCAGAAATTAAGGAAATGATAATAAAAATAACACTGATAATTTTCCATGATATTCCCGAAATAATGAAAATCCCTGTAAAAATACATATTAATACTAAAGACGTACCTAAATCTGGTTGTCGCATAATTAAAAGTATAGGAAGAGCTGTAGCAGCTCCCATCTTAATTAGCAGTAACAAATCTGTTTTTAAAGTTTTATCCAAATATTTTTCATGATGTTTTTGTACTAAGAAACTTAAACAAATTATTAAAGATATTTTTGTGAATTCGGCTGGTTGTAGTGATCCGATTCCCGGAAGTTGAAACCAGCTTTTGGCTCCATTTATTTCACGAGCTATTGATTCAGGTGCCAAAATTAAGGCGATTAATAGAATGATGCTAAATGAGTATATAAACCAATTCAAGCGAAAGATCTGTTCAGAATCTAAATACATAATTCCTGCAATTATCCCGATCCCCACAATATACCAGGTTATTTGTCTAAATAAAAAATTCCCTTCATATTGACCAAAATCTTGAGCATTTAATATAGCTATACAACTTGTTATAAATAGTAAAAGTAAAAGTGTAATCAGATTGTAATCCAACTTTGAATTTTTCATTTTTTCCCCTTGTAAATATTATCTTATAACTCAACTTAATTTTACTGAAAATGTAATTTTTTTAAATAAAAGCATGGAGGATAACCAATTAAAAAAGGCTTAAAATGTTATCTTTTTTGTTATACGATTTTATTTTTTCAGTATTATTTCCACATTTACATATTATTTCACGAAAAGTAATTAAAAGTATACAAATAATCCATTAGCAACCTCCCTTATTGAAGTAAAGCACTTGTTAGTTCTATAAGCATTAGAAACCCGTAAAGCCACCAAATACATTATTTGTTAAAAAAGTTGTAATCTTGGTCATCCAATCAAAAAATAAGACAATCCCCATAATAATTGTTATATAGCCACCAAATTGAGTTATTTTGTGGTTATATTTTTTTATCCATCCTGATTTTCCTATAAAAAATGACATTGTTAAGAAAGGTATGGAAAACCCAAGAATATAAGCAATCATATATAATAAACCTTGTCCAGTCGATAAACCAAGGGTTACGATGGCACCTAATATGGGTCCAATGCAAGGAGTCCAACCAGCAGCATATCCTATCCCAATTAAAATAGAACCTATATAACCAGATGGGCGATTTTTAAAATTTATTTTTCTGTCCATCATCAAGAATTTAGGTTGAAAAACCCCAACAATCATTAAACCAAAAATAATTATCAAAATAGCCCCTACTTGTCTAATTAAATCAATATATTCATAAAATAGATCGTAAATAACAGAAGTGGATAACCCTAATATTACAAAGATAATAGAAAAACCGATCAAAAAAAATAAGGTATGAAGCATTGGTTTGCGGTTTAATTTTTTATTATCTTCTTTTAATTCACTTATCGATAATCCTGTAATATAAGATAAAAACGCCGGGTATAAGGGTAAACAGCAAGGAGATATAAAAGATAGTATCCCTGCACCAAAAGATAAAAGAATATTTAAGTCTCCCAATCTTATTTCCTCCAATTTCCGCTTTCCTTGTATAACTTTACCATATATACGTATACCCTTGTTGAACTATTCTGCCTTAAACTCCATAAGAAAAAGAGCTGCCGAAGCAACTCCTTATGAATTAAAGCACCCGTGAGTTCATGAAGGAAATCCAGGTGTGTCTCAATCATTATAATAAATAATCAGCCAAGATTTTCGGATAACTTCTTAATTATTTGTTTAGAATCAGATGCAAATTCCACAGATGCATCATAATACATTTTTCCGTCTTTAATCTGGGAGAAATCACCAATCTCGATTCTTAGCAGAGTACTATCGCCTTTTTCTTTTAATTGATAATTATATGCGACATCACCTTCATTCGGCTTTACTTCCCAATTTGAAACGTTCAAAGCGATTTTTAATTCTTTCTGTACAACTGCTCTAATGATTTTAGTGATTGACTGCCCACCATTAGGAAGCTCCCAAATCACCTTACTTCCCTCGGTCATATCTTCATTAGGATAATTTTCTGGTAGTTCATCCCATTCTGCAACGTATTTGGGTTTAGTAAGCACTTCCCAGACTTTCTGAGAATTTGCTTCAATGAGTATCTCATCTCTTACAATTAGCTGTTCGGTCATTTAGTGGAACTCCTTTCAAGTGAATGACAACTCGTTATTTCTCCCAGAGCTCGATCAGTCGACCTTCAGGATCTTCAATCCAAATAAACTTTCCAAATTCACTAATCTCTTTTTTCTTTGCAAGAGGGACACCAATATGTTCAAGATGCTTAATAGTCTCGTTTAGATTATGTACTTCAAAATTTAACATCACTTGTTGTTCTGTTGGAAAATAACTGTCATTCTCGGTAAAGAAAGAAAAGATCGTCTCATTTCCTAATTGGGGTTTTATCACAGTCCCATTCCAATTTTCTATTTCAAGCTTCAAAACTTCACTGTACCACTTTTTTACAGATTCAAGATTCTTAGTTCTCCAAAATATTCCTCCAAAACCTTTTATCATCGTATCTAACTCCTGTCCGTCATCCAATTTTCATCTATCCGATTACATTAGATATTCGAGATTTACATTTCAAGTTCCTTCTTCAACTATACTGCCCCTCTAGTTCATTACTATATTTCCCCTAGGATGAAGGCAAATTGGACTAACCTGCTTACATTAGGGAAAAGGCGTTCCTGCTTAATACAGAAACGCACCCGTTATGTTTCCCCTTCATTCTTTCAATGAATGGGAGGGATACTCCTGTTGGATATGACGTATAAGTGCAGTGACAACTTGCGGACCGGATTCTACGAGTCTGCCTTGTTCAAATGCAGTGAAGTTATCACCGCCTGAAGCTAAATAATTACTAACCGCTACTTCATATTCGTTGTTTGGCTGAATCTCTTGACCCTTCTTGTCTTTCAGCACAACAACGCGCCTGCCAATTGGAGCTTTGGCCTCCCAATCATACGTTAAGCCAACCGTTTGTAACCTATTTTCATAATCTTTCGTCCACTGCTGCTCTAAAGCAAGTTTTATCTGGTCACCCGTTAAAATTAACTTACTGACATTATGCCCCATAGGCACGTTTGTATAAAGGTCTTCTACATTGATCTTCCCTTTTTTTAAACTTTTCCGCATTTCGCCTTGATGGACAAAAGCTATATCTACCCCCATGGCTTCGCGCTCAGATTCTGCAATCATTTTCGCTAATGGGGATTCACCGTTTGCATCTTGATTTCGTCTGATTTCTTCCGGCATTTCCCCTATTACCTGATTAAAATTACTCCCCAATCTTTTTCTATATTTATTTAGAAGGGCGACCGTTTCTTCATCCGGTTTTATATGGTGATGTGAAGTGGAAATGATCTTTGCTTGTTTCTTAACAATCATTTTAGAATGCGGGTCAATTTCAAGCTTAACTTGAGAAAAGGCTTTCCCATTAGAATAAGCTTGAACGATCAGTTTACCGGCTGCAACGGTATTGGCATATTCATGGCTGTGACCCGCAAAAATGACATCGACCTCATCATCGATTTTTGGAGCCATCTCCACTAAAGCTCCAGTGGAATTTGCTCCTGCCTTTTCTGATTTAGCTGAATCATGTGCCAGTACAATAATCACTTTGATCCCTTTTTCCTTTAAAAGCTTTACGGTTCGGTTAATAGCTGAAACTTCATCCGTAATTTCTACTTCTTTTCGATTTTCAGGAGACACATACATGTTGGTCTCTTTTGTGACCACACCGATAAATCCAATATCAATTCCGTCCATTTGTTTAATAACATACGGTGTTAACAAGGGAATGCCCGACTTTCTGTCGATGATATTTGCAGAACTGTAAGCAGTATTGGCACCTTGAAAATACCCTGTTTTTTTATTGAATCCTCCATGAATAAGACGTTTCATTTCATTTACGCCTTCGTCCAATTCATGATTTCCAGGTGTCCCGACATCAAAATGCAGGAGGTTTAAAAATTCGATCGTGGGTTCGTCTTGAAATTGAGAAGAGATTGGAGGGCTTCCTCCTACCATATCGCCAGCATGAACGAGTAATGTATTTGTGTTTTCTTGTTTATATTTTTTTAAATAGGCAGCCAAGTATTCAGCACCGCCTGCCATGTTTCCTGAAACCATTTGATATTTGTTTAGTTGGCCGTGAAAATCATTAACGCCTAATAATTGTAGTTGAATGTAGCGGTTGGATGTGGAATGATTCGTTGAGGAATGATTGGATGAGAATGCTGTGATTTTATAAGTTACGAAAATGATGATAAATACCAAGATGAACAAAGAAGTTATGGCCTGAAATTTTGACAACTTCGGATCCCTCCCTCTAGATGTAAGTTAAGAATAACTCTAGAATTTTATATCCGCATAAAGGGACCGTGATTTTTTTGTTATGTTTTATATAATAATTATTAAATGAACCCCGTACATGCATATCTTTTTAAAAAAACTCATACGGCTAAACATTTAGAAAGGCTCCCGGAACTGCTGCTCAGTTCCAGGTGTTCAAAGTAAAGTACGCTTTACTTTAAGTAGAATACTTTAATTTGATAATAAGTATAGATTGGATATCTTGAAATTGCAGTATAGGAGAAGTGCTGAGGAGCCCTAATAAAAAGCTGGACAGTTCCTGGTTACAGGAAAGCAAGACCGCTGTATGGATGTTTAAAAAATTGGCCCAGAGCACAATAATAAAGGCAACGTATGTATGTCTTTATTCCGCCAAAGGAGGAGTATCCATTTGAAGATTTCTTCAATATCATTCATAGAACCTCCCGTTTATCATGAATTCCCTCCCCTCTATGAAGGTTTAGGGCTGCCTGAGTTGTCTTCATTCATTCAGCATCGATTTGAATTTGCATATACCTTGGGGAAAGCCGAAAGAACGGGGCTTGCTAGCATCCGCTTTTATAAGCGCCAGAGGGATTTCGAAGTACATATACCTGATAAGATGCCAGGAGTGGGACCAATGAAGCTTCGGGAATTAAAGGGGTTGTTACTGGAGAAAGCCAAAGCAGCATTCATCGAAAATATTGAATCTGAACCAAAAAAAAGAAAGGTCTACTACGCCGAATTTCGTCGCCCTCGGAAAGATGCTGAATAAGTGTGCTATCCGACAAACTGGAGCTATCATTGTTGTCTTGTTGAATTTGTTTTATAAAAAGAGTTCGTACATTAACTTCCCCTCTAAAAAAGGTTGCCGCAGCAACCTCCCTTGTTTTAATAATCCGTCTTATTTTCATTATCCAAATCATCATCAAGAAAAGACTTTTTATCTTCCTTCATTCCATACTTTTTTTCAAGAAATTGACCTAAATTCGAATGGTTAATTCCTCTTCTCACTGCTTTTTCAATAACTATATAGAGAATGAATCCCCCAACAATATAAAATATTATAGCCTTCACTAAAAATCCCCCAAACAACAACTCATTTCCCCCTTTATTTTACCAAAAAAACCTTGTTTGAGTGCCCGAATATTGCCTAAAAAAAAGGAGCTGCTAATCAGCTCCTTGAAATGAAATAACGGCCTAACCTCCTGTATAAACACTTTCACATGTTCCAGGCTTTGGTTCATAATAACAATGATTTTTAAATTGACCGGCAAAAGGTTGATCGTACCAAGTCGGTGGGCATGGAGCATATGGATTAAAATACCAAAGCGCATATTTCCCTGGGTGTTGCCTCCAATAATCCAAATTCTGTTTTGCTAATCTTTTTTCAGCAGTTCTCGCTCTTTGATAAAATACATTCCCTTTTTGAACAGCTTCAAAAGAATAATTTCCTCCTTGTACATGATAAATGACTTGTGGAATTGTTCTTAACTCTTTAAAGTCTAAACAATTTGCCTTAAGGCGGTTAACAATTACATTTCCAACATACAACATTCCTTGCAGTCCTTCACCTTCGGCTTCAGCTCTCATCATCCTTGCCATTAAATCCACGTCTGAACTTCGATAACTTACTCTTGGCATTTTTTCACCCCAAATATATCGTATGAAAAACAGCCTGCACTAATGTCATCATTTGTGAAAATGACACTCTCCTTCAGTAGAGGCTTTAGTGTAGGTTGTATTAAACTCGTTTAGTAACACCGAGAAAATGGGTGTCTTAATGGAATGAAATCAAGATCCTATATGCTAGTCAGAGAAGGATTTTTTTTGCACACAAGGTTGCCGAAGGAATCTAAATAACAAATTCCCCCCAACAAAATCTCGGGGGTTTTTCTTTTGAATAAAGAAACATAAAATTTTTCGATTGACTTTATGTAAAAAATAAAATAAAATTCTAGGTACTTCATTTAAACTACTCTAACTTAAGTACTTGAAATTGAGTAATATACTTTAAAACAAAAAAGGATGGATTCAACATATGAAATTTACTGCATTCTTAAAAACAAGAGGTGCAACAGCGGCAATCTTTATGGGGATTTTCTATGCAGTTGCCATGCTAGGCATCTTCTTGCCTGGGTATACAGCCATTCCAGGAAATGTCGATAAATTACCTATCGCCATCATCAATGATGATGCTGGTAAAAATGGGGCAATGATCGCCGAAAATTTACAAGAAAATTTACCCTTTAAAGAAATCGAGACGGATATATCAAATAAACAAGCCTTAAAAGATTTGGAGCACAATGATTTAGCATTAGTCGTACACATCCCAAAAACCTTCTCTGAAAATATTCAAAAAGGTGAAGCGTCATCAAGCATCGACTTTACAATCAATGAGGCAGGGGCAACAGTCGTTTCTTCTACCATGAATTCTGTCGTAACTGAAATTAACAGTCAGTTAAGCACACAATTCTCGCAACAAACAGCTCAGGGCGTATTGATGAACTTTAATGTACCAGAAAAGCAAGCTGCTGAATTAGCGGAAAAGATTGAGAAATCCTATGTAGGAAATGTCGTTACAATCAACGAAATACCTGATGGCATGAATCATAATATGCTGCCGATGTTCTTAACAATGGCCGGTTATGTAGGGGCGATGATCGGGGCCATGCAATTAGTAGGTGCATTTAGAGCCAGCCGGGGAAAAGCAAGCAAAACACGGTTATTCACTTATGTGCAAATGGCTGCATTATTGATTGCCGTGGTTTCATCAATCATCGCTGTAGGTGTAGCCTATTTAATTGATAAGCCGAGCGGTGACCTATTCTTCGGTATAGTAGGTCAACAAATACTGAACTATATGGTATGTTTTAATTTCACCGCGATTTTAATCTTCTTATTTGGTGAAGGCGGCATGATTTTGAACTTACCGATTTTATTAATGCAAACAATAGCGAATGGTGCCACCATCACACGTGATATGATGCACGCACCATATGAATGGATGAGCCACATTTCACCGATGTATTACTCGGTGCAAGCATACTTTGCAAACCTATTTGGCAGCATCAGTCCAAGTCCGTATATTTGGTCAATGGCTGCGGTAGGTGCCGTTGCGATGTTAATTAACATGGCTATTGTCGCGTTTTTACACAAACCGATGCCAGTACAGGTTTCTGAAACAAAAGTTGAAAAGAAAGCGGCGGAAATCACAGCTTAGGTTTTGCTACAATAAGGAGATAATACTTCTTAAAGGAGCGTAGAAAATGTCTATTCAAATTTTTATATTGAGCAAGCTGATGGAGGATAAAAATTATCCTTATAAATTAAAAAAGCAGCTTTCAGAACCCATTCCATTGGATCGCCTGGGCGGATTAACGGAAAGTAAACTGTACTACCATTTTGAATCATTGGTGAAACAAGGTTTAGTCGAGCCAGTTGAAGTGATAAAAGAAGAACACCGGCCTGATAAACAGGTATTTGCGATTACGGATAAGGGTCGCGAAGAACTACCAAAAAAAATCTATAAATTATTTGAAAATGCGGATGAAATCAAGGATATGATTGTTGGTTTAGCCAACATCAAATATGTGGACCGGGATAAAGTAGTAGATATATTAGAAAGAAAAGTAAAGTCCATCAAGGCTATTTGGGAGCAGCTTGGGAATTTCGAGCCAGAACCTAAAGGCAACGAGAATATTCGTGAATTTTTAGAGGGTTATTTTTCGACCAGAACAGATCACACAATATCTTGGTTTGAAGAGTTAATCAAAAGGATCAAGACAAAGGAATTGTGAGTTTACTTGCAGGCAAATTCGAGTTGATTTCAGAAATCCGCTCCCTTTCCGCCGACTGTCTACCAAGCGTCTGTGGAGTCTCGGCTAGCCAGTTATTCGGCTGGAGTGTCGCATATTTCCTCCATCCAATAAGGAATACAGGAGAAAAATTCAAAGAATAAACTAAACTTGGTTCGGAATAGACCAGCCTGCAGTTTTTATTTTAAAAAACGTTCCAGTTGATTGGAACGTAAGGTACAAGACTCCTGCGGGAAAAGCGTGACCAAGGGAGACCCCGCAGGCCTTGCCGAGGAGGCTCCCCGGACCGCCCGCGGAAAGCGAGTGCCTGGAGTGGAAATCAACGTTCAGGTTTACTAACCATCAAAAACGTTCGAGTTGATTTCAGAAATCCGCTCACTTTCCGCCGACTGTCTGCCAAGCCTCCTCGACGCAAGCGTCTGTGGGGTCTCGGCTAGCCGGTTATTCGGCGGAGTGTCGCATATTTCCTCCATCCAATGAGGGCTTCTTCCCTATAAAAAGTAGGATAAAATACGGGAACGTCCGATTTGGACGTTCCCGTTCTTATCCATTAAAACTCACTATAATCGAATAACTGTAAAGCTAATGAAGCATTTTTAAAAGCTGCGTTTCTCTGGCCAAGCTCCTTGCATTTTACTAAGGAATACAATTTGCCCAATATGATATGCGTCGTGCATGGCTAAACTCTTCAGTTCAAGCACTAATGAATTATCTTCACCCGGGACCTGTCTATACAAATCTTCATGTTCTGATTTTGCTAGTACTTTTCCAAGTTCGCGATGAACATAAAAGTATTCTTGTTTTGTTTCTTTCCAATTTTCTAACGTCTCAGTTGGTAGTCGAAATGTAGAGTCATTATTTTCTGCCTGTGGTTCATTCTCTGTTTCACCAAGAAACCGCATCAGAAATCTCTTTTCATAGAAAAGTAAATGACAAACTAATTCCCAAATGGAATTCATTGCTCCATCAGCTGGTTTCCATATTGCCTGTTCAAAAGTAATATCCTCTAGCACTTTTTCAAGTGGTGGAAACCAGTCTTCCTCATCTAAGCAGCTTGCCCATTGTTGTAACAAAAGGGTCTTTACATCCATTTTCCATTCCCTCCAATTTAATCCCTTTAATAGATAATCCCTTTGGTCAACATTCATTTGCGACGTGTTTTAGATAACTAACTAACCAAGGTGTCATGCCAATTCCTTGTTCAATTAAACTGGCCCTTTAAACGGAACAATGAACGTTCCGTTATTTGGAAAATTCTGATAATATCAGTTTATCATAAGTTGCGTTGACTGAGAAAGAACAACTGACCATTTTAGTAATCGTAAAGTTATCTTTTATATGTTCGATGGGAATTTACCAATTTAAGGATATTGGAAGAGACTTCGATTTTAGGCGCGAGAATCCGGCGGGAGAAGCGTGTCCAGAGGAGACCCCACAGGCGCATAGGCGCCGAGGAGGCTTCCCGGAGACCGCCCGCGGGAAGCGAGTGCCCTACGTTCCAATCAACGAATCACTGTACAGCCCCTCACAGACTTAATCGGAATGAGCAGATAAGTAGTCCGATTTGATCGTTTTTAGAGCATGAACTTTTTGAACGTTTCATCCACTTAGTCCATACCAAAAATTTTCCCATATATTTTGAATTCTAGGTTCCATATTCTCTTTACCATAATAAGAAAATCCCATGAATATCCCATCGATCAAACAGAAATAGGACATGATTAAGTTCTCGATTTTCCCTTGGCGTATTTCTTTTTTGTCTATTCCTTCGACAAAGATAGCATGTAAGATAGCGGAAAATGATTCTTCAGATTTAAGGAAACTTTCATTTAAGATGTGCTTCAAATGCTCCGGCGGGAAAATCATTGCCCTCTTTAAAAATGTTGCTTTATCTTCATGGTTTTTATAATAGTTACAAGTATCTAGAAGGATGTGCTTTAGCTTTTCTTCAGAAGAGAGTGTATTTATCTCTTCGACAAATTGTTCGATCTGGTGTATATGCTCTTCCAGGATTTCTTCAAACAGACACAAGAAAAGGTCATCCTTATTTTTGAAATGGTTATAGATTGAGGGTTTTTGTATACCTACCCTCTTGGCAATTTCCGATAAAGCAGTTCCCTCGTATCCGTACTTGGTAAAAAGTGATAAGGAAATGTTTTTTATTTCATTTTTTGTCATAATGAGCCTCCAAACTATCCAACGTCAGTTAATTTCATTATAAACTCATTTCCTTTTTTAAACTAAATATTTAACACCTTGGAACATGGTTCTTTCTCTAAAAGATAAGAATTAGAATATGCTTGATAAAGAAGTTTCTTCGCTTTCAAACACAACTTTCCCATCGTTTATTGTTAGTTCCACTTTAGTTTCGAGCACTTCACTTTCTGGAATACCAAATAGATTTCTGTCTAAAACCACAAGGTCAGCAAGTTTCCCCTCTTCTATTGTACCTAGCTCGTGCTCCCTGAAACATCCATGGGCTGAGCCATATGTATATGCTTGCAATGCCTCTGCCAAAGTGAGTTTTTGTTCAGGATGCCATGTGTTTTGTGGATCTCCGCTACTATCAACTCTTGTAATCGCAGTATATATTTGCCGCATTGGATTTAATGAGATGGAAACCGGAAAGTCTGTTCCTAAAGCTAAAGATGCATCTGTATTTAATAGCGACTTCGTCAGGAACACATTTTTTTCCCTTTCAGGACCTATTATTGAAGAATATACCTCTCTTGATGAAGCAGCCATGTGATCAGGCTGCATCGAGGCAATGACCCCCAGTTTTGAAAAACGTTCAATGTCATCCGAATCAATTACTTCAATATGCTCGACAGTATGCCTTGAGTCTCTTTTTCCATTCTTGCGTACAGCTTCTTCAAAAGCGTCTAAAGCTAAACGAATTGCCGCATCTCCAATAGCGTGAAACCTGATTCTAAATCCGAGTTCATCCGCTTTAACAACTCGATCGATCAATACTTCTGGATCTAGAGCTGGATGACCGCAAATATCCAATTGATCGGAGTAAGGTTTCAGGAAGTAAGCGGTATGACCGGTGACTGTTCCATCAACGAATTGCTTTAATCCTGAGAATTGCAGTTTCTTTGATACATATTTATTTCTCAGTATTTGAGCTTTGTCCAAATTGCCATCCAATTCAGGAGTGATATGAAATCTAGTCGTTAATTCTCCTTGCTTATCCAATTTCTCAAAAAGATCATAGTCTTGAAGGAAGTCATCTATTGGCGCAAACAAATCGTTTACAGAAGTAATTCCATATTGCGATAACAATCGTAAAAACTCTTTTAATATCGTTTCTTTTTTATTTTGTGTTAACCGTAATGCCTCTTTTAAAACGATTTGCTGGGCTTCTTCATATAAAATTCCAGTAAGTAAACCATTCTTATCTCTTTCATAGCGACCAAAATCCGGATCACGTATTTCCTCAGTAACTCCTGCTAATTCCATGGCCTTACTGTTCACCCATGTATAATGACCTTCAGCATGAAAAAGAACGACAGGACGATCTGGAATGACAGCGTCAAGAATTCTATAATGGGGCTCTTGTTTATCATGCCAATAACCTGCATCCCATTGCATGCCGATAATCCATCCTTCCTCAGGACATTCTTTAGAAAATTCCAGTACTTTTTCAGCCACTTCTTGAGCTGACCTGGCTTCAAATAAATTAATACTAGTTAAACTTAGTGCACTGAACATAATGTGGAGATGAAAATCATGAAATCCAGGCATAATCAATTGATTTCCATAGTTAAATACTTTTGTACCACTTCCTATAAAAGGTTCAATCTCTGCTTTTGATCCTACACTCAAAATTTTGTCACCTAAGATAGCTATTGCCCCAGACGTTGGCTCATGTGTAAGCCCTGTGAAAATAGCATCACTGGAAAGGACAATATCCGCTTTTTTAATAGTCATGGAGTTTACCTCTTTTCATTCAAAATAATAAAACAGTAACTGATCATTGCACGAGTTTCACATCGAATTCTTCTTTTTGCTCTGAAAAATTCAGTTCAGGAGGACGTTCCTTAAACATTTTTGTTAAGTACAATAAGTAAATGAACCCTACTGTCATCCATGTGATTCCTAATACTAATGAATGGATATCCAACTTTGTCATAAACAATATAGTTATGCCGGTGCCTATTAAGGGAAGAAGGAAATATAAAATGATACTCTTAGGAGATCTCTGCTTCTGTCTCACAAAATAATGGATAAGCACTGCAAGATTAACGAAAGTAAAAGCAAACAGTGCCCCAAAATTAATGAAAGAAGTAGCCGTTGCGATATCCAAAAATACGGCGCTCATTGCAACACAAGCAATGATCAAGATATTGAATATGGGCGTTTGAAATTTTGGAGAAACATATCCGAAAATCCGCTTAGGCAGAACATTATCTCTCCCCATTGCATACAAAATCCGGGCTCCGCTGCCTCCTGAAGCTATCGCAGAAGCAGTAGCGGATGTCACTACGACAGAAACAAACAAACTATTCAGAAAATTACCCCCGGTATAAATCATGATATCGACTATAGCTGTATCAGGGTTCTTAAAAGCATTGAAATTCGGGAAAATCGATTGTGCAAAATAGGTAGCTGCAACAAATAATAACCCTCCAATCAATGTCGTAGCATAAATGGCTTTAGGAAGTGTTTTTTTCGGATTTTTGGTCTCTTCTGCAAGTGTAGTAACCGCATCAAACCCAAGAAAACTAAAACATAATAAAGGTACAATCGAAAGCAGATTATTAATATTCACGTCTGGACTAAAAAAAGGATCTTTAGAAAACAACTCCCCGGTGCCTTTTCCTGCTAAAAGTCCATTTATGCAAAGCAGGCTGAAGATCATGATAAAAAGAAATTGAAATATCACCAAAAAGGTATTCACATTTGCAGCGACCTTAATTCCAAAAATATTAATCGTTGTCACAGCAATGATAAAAGAAATGATAACGGCAACGATAGGAATACCAGGGAAGTAAGCATTCACCATAATCCCAAAAAGTAAAGCGCTGATCATAGGACTGAAAAGATAATCCAATAAAATCACCCATCCTACCAGGAAACCAAGGTGTGAATTAATTCCTTTCTGCACAAAGGTATAAGCTGACCCGGTAGTGGGATATACCTGAACCATTTTTGCGTAACTATATGAAGTGGATAGCATGACAATTAACGCGATTATATATGCTGTCGGAATCATTCCATGGGTACGATCAATAGCGATGCCATATGTGCTAAAGACTGTCACTGGCGCCATAAAGGAAAGTCCAAATACAATTACATATCTTGTATTCAGTGAACGCTTAAGCTCGGGTAATCCTTTCATCGCAAAGAGCTGCCTCCTTTATTAAATAAATGGGCTGTTTTTAAGTTAAAGTGATTTTAATTATCTTCTTTCGCACCTAATGCTGCCAGGCTGGCAAATTCATGTACAAGTGTTGCCGCTAAAAGTGAAGTGATTTGACTGGGATCATATGAAGGCAGCACTTCAACCACGTCATATCCTATAAAGTTAAATCCAGTTAGGGAACGTATCATTTTTAATGTATCATAGCTGCTAAAACCACCAATTTCAGGTGTACCTGTTCCTGGGGCAAAAGAAGGATCAACGAAATCTATATCAAATGTCAAGAAACAAGGGGTGTTACCAATCGTTTTTCTAATCTCTTTCAAAACATCTTCAAATCCACGATTGGAAAGTTCACCAGTTGTAATCAGGCGATAACCTAAATCGAGGCTTGCCTGTAAATCTCCAGAGTGGTTTAGCGTGCCGCGGATTCCTATTTGAAACACTTTATCTTCCTGCAGTAAACCTTCTTCGTGGGCACGAATGAAAGGAGATCCGTGCCAATATTTTTCCTCATAATATGTATCCCAGGTATCTGTATGGGAATCAAAATGAATCATGGCTACTGGTCCATATACCTTTGCCGCAGCTCGTAAACTAGCTAAAGTAACAGAATGGTCTCCCCCTAATCCAATCGGTATGACCCCTTTGGACATCAATTCATGAATGGATTCCTTCATTAGCTCATAGCTTCGATGAATATTATGGGGAATAACAGGGATATCGCCAATATCAATGGCGTTCATTTGTTCAAAAGGATATACATTATGAATCGGATGATAGGGAAACAGGGTCATGGATGATTGGCGAATGGCTTGGGGAKCAAACCTGGCTCCTACCCGAAAAGACGCTGCTGTATCAAAAGGCATACCTACAATTGCCAGCTTTGCATCATGCTTTTGAGAAGGTAAACGCATAAAAGTCCCTGTTGTACAAAACTCTGGCTTTACATCTGGTGTAAGTGGATATTTCATAATTATCATCTCCTGGTTTTAAAAGTCTTCTGATATGATTTACAAATACATTTTGTAATCGCTTACAAACCATGATTCATTGAATTACTTTTTATGTCTAACACCTACTTTTTCGCACTATATTAACTAACGGTAGTTAGTATTAAACCAAATATAAACATAATTGTTAAAAAAGTCAAACTATTTTCCAAGGCGTTTTGTCTAAAAAAACGTTCAGTGATTCCGGAAATATGCTCCCTTTCCGCCGACTGTCTGCCAAGCCTCCTCGACGCAAGCGTCTGTGGGGTCTCGACTAGCCAGTATTTCGGCAGGAGTGTCGCAAATTTCCTCCATCCATTAAGGATTACTGAAAAAACCATGAAGGAGCATCTAGTCTTAAACTTGGTTCTAATGAGCCAGCATACGGTTTTTTCTTAAATTACATTTCAGGTGATTCTGGAAATACGCTCCCTTTCCGCCGACTGTCTGCCAAGCCTCCTCGACGCAAGCGTCTGTGGGGTCTCGACTASCCAGTWWYTCGGCAGGAGTGTCGCAWATTTCYTCCATCCATCAAGGGTTACTGTAAAAAACCATGAAGGAGCATCTAGTCTTAAACTTGGTTCTAATGAGCCAGCATACGATTTTTTCTTAAATTACATTTCAGGTGATGCCGGAAATACGCTCCCTTTCCGCCGACTGTCTGCCAAGCCTCCTCGACACAAGCGCCTGTGGGTCTCGACTAGCCAGTATTTCGGCAGGAGTGCCGCAAATTTCTTACATCCAATAAGGGTTATAGTAAAAAACATCAAGGCGCCTAGCCTTAAACATGGTTCTGATGAACCAGCATACGGTTTTTTCTTAAATTGCATTTCAGGTGATGCCGGAAATACGCTCCCTTTCCGCCGACTGCCTGCCAAGCCTCCTCGACGCAAGCATCTGTGGGGTCTCAGCTAGCCAGTTACTCGGCAGGAGTGTCGCAAATTTCTTACATCCTTTATGGATTACTGTAAAAAACCATGAAAGATCACCTAGTTGATTGGAACGAAAGGTGCGAGACTCCTGCGGGAAAAGCGCGTCGAGGGGAGACACCACAGGCGCAAGGCGCCGAGGAGGCTTCCCGACCGCCCGCGGAAAGCGAGTGCCTGTAGTGGAGATCGACGTCTAACTTGTACAAGTCCTAATAAAAGTAATAATTGTTACTTTAACGTCATTTTATTTTATTGATTGAACAACTACAATTAGCCTACCGTCCCCTCAAACAAAAACCGAAGTATTATCTATCATTTTCCCTGCTTCTTTTTCCTTCAAAATATATCGATGCCGCAAGAGCAATGATTGCAATTGATACAATGCCAGATAACCAAAATAAGTCCATATCCGTGAAATACCCTACTATATTAACCATGGAAAGCGCGAATATTAAAATTAGTGATAAAATATCCTTTTTGTTTTGTTTCCGTTTTTCAAAGAACAATCCCAGTATTTTTTCAACCATTCTAAAACACCTCCTTATTTTTCCACAATTAATACCGCATCTAAATTGTCACTTTTTATCGTAAGCTCAAACTGCGCGACGCAAAGCAGTTTTTTCCGTATCCTCATTTCCTTTATATTTCAAATTTCATGAGTATGAGCAGCCTTTAAATGTTCAAAATAAGATAAGGGCGGATCACTGATCATCAAGGGAAATAATAAAAAACAAAAAATATATTGAAATATCAATTTAATTTAGTTATAATACTGTACGGTCTTAGTATTACTGTTTATATAATTTTTAGAAAATTTAATAATTTTCTAAAATAGCAAATTTTGGTCGGAGGGTTTATTTTGTCTAATAAGGTTCCATCTTCATTTATAGTAGTGATTGGGTTCATGTTATTTGCCCTTTTCTTCGGTGCAGGGAATTTAATTTTCCCGCCAATGCTTGGTCAATCGGCAGGTACGAATATCTGGTCGGCTAATGCAGGGTTTTTGGTCACAGGAGTAGGATTACCGTTACTTGGTGTGCTGGCACTCGGTTTTTCTGGTAAAGATGACTTACAATCATTAGCAAGCCGTGTCCATCCAGTCTTTGGTATTATATTCACAACCATTCTTTATTTAGCCATTGGTCCATTATTCGCCATGCCTAGAACAGGTAACGTTTCTTTTGAGATCGGTGTAAAACCTTTTTTGCCTGAAGATCCAGGTCCATTGCCTTTACTTATTTTCACCATCATCTTTTTTACAGTTTCATGCCTTCTTTCGCTCAATCCCGCGAAAATTGTCGAAATTGTGGGGAAAGTTTTGACACCCATCAAGTTGACGTTCATTGGAATCCTGGTGGTAGTCGCTTTCGTTAATCCAATTGGAGATTTTGAAGCACCTGCCGAGCACTATATGGTTCAACCATTTTTCAACGGGTTCAGAGAAGGATATTTAACCATGGATACTCTTGCATCTTTTGTTTTTGGCATCATCATCATTAATGCCATCAAAGAAAAAGGTGCCAAAACAAAAAAACAAATCATGATCGTTTGTGGAAAAGCGACTGCCATTGCGGCGGTTATCCTTGCTACCATTTATACAGCTCTCTCTTATATGGGTGCTTCAAGCGTTGGGGAACTTGGACGCTTGGATAATGGAGGCATTATCTTGGCGAAAGTCYCGGATTACTACTTTGGATCATATGGTGGGCTATTATTGGGATTAATGATCACAGTAGCTTGTATTACGACGAGCGTAGGACTCATTACCTCTTGCTCGACGTACTTCCATAAACTATTTCCAAGTCTGCCTTACAAAACGATTGCCATAAGTTTATCCATTTTCAGTGCAATCATTGCCAATATTGGACTAACTGAGTTAATTGCCATTTCAGTACCGGTTATGACAGCCATTTATCCATTAGCCATTGTTTTGATCTTCCTAACATTTCTTCATTCCTTATTTAAGGGAAGACCTGAAGTTTATCAAGGCAGCTTACTTTTAACATTCATCGTCAGTCTATTTGATGGATTAAATGGAGCAGGTGTACACATTACATTCATCAATGATTTTTTCACTGCAATACTTCCTATGTATGAAGCTGGGCTTGGGTGGATCGTCCCTGCCATTGTTGGAGGATTCATCGGGTATGCAAGCAGCGTCTTAAAGTCGAAATTCGGTCATGATCACCAAATAGATTAAATGATATAAAGTCAGTCCAGGCATATAAACTGTAGACGAACTCGAGATAAGCGAGTTGAACTGCCCCGTAAATGTTAGACACCAAACTAACATTTACGGGGTGTTTTTTATGGCTAATTTTTCTGCCATAAAGGCAGCTCCAGACTGAAAGAAAAGCAAGTTTGTCTTCGGGTTCTTTATTTATTAAACATTCCTGTGGATAACGGTAAAAAACACTAAGGATAATCCAGTCCTGTTTTAAAATCATGGTTCGGGGTGAGACCATGTTGATAGCAGGGATAAAAACATCACATTTCTTTAATTTCACATTTATTCCGTAATTTCTTCAGCAATTGGAAAATCTGACCTCGATGATGTGATTCATGTTCAATCAAATGGTAAACGACCCATTCAGGTGTGACGTCATATTGATCAAGTACCCTCGGTTTACGCCAATCCGTCAGGTCCATCGTGCGGAAGTTTGAAAGAAATACCTCACGCACCTTATTGAGTCGGTAGAAATGTTCGTCCAATGTTTGTCCTTCAATATGATTTAGGGAGCCATCTTCAGCACGGCACCCTACTGGAAACAACGCGGATATTTCCGAATCCCATTCCGTAACAAGGACCTCTTCGTATAACCAATCTGCCTCTATCAGAGCGATGTGATATAACATCGAGCCAATCGTTTGCCTTTCATCGATTTTCGAATCGAGTATATTTTGGCTGATTCCAGTCAATTCCGATATAAGCGTACGGCGAACATCTTCTAAACACCATAGCCACCGCCCAATTTCCTCATCATAACCCGGTAATGCTGATACAAGCAATGCTCTTCTCTCCAACAAGACCATCCTCCTCTTCATGAACGTACATTCTATTTAAAAGTGTTGTTTCCTTCTTTTTAATGGAAAAATATCCTTTATGTCCGGACAAAAAGAGCAATCTTTTCGATTGCCCCTTTTCCAGGTTTTTCCGTTTATGTTATCGATATCGCAGATCGAAATTAGCTCCCCAAAAAAAGATTGGCTCTCATCTCCTCTGATATACGCCTGCCCTGTAAATAATCCTGTTCCCGTTCTTGTTCAACCATCATGCGTTGCTCCAGTTTTTGAGCATATTGTGCATAGCCGATTCCATGAGCCTGAAACATCGCTTTTTCCATTGCCGACGTGTACGTTAGTTCGAGAAAATTAATGAAGAATCAATCCTTCCCATAGTGAATTTCGTACTCATCTTATCATTGAAAGGGATAACTCACAAAGTTGCTATGGCTCCATATTCACTGATAATTCAGATTTTTTGACGACTGTTTCCATCTCCGTGTCCAAAAACGCCAAATTCCTCGGTCTTCCTCTAATTTCCTTTTTTTATTCACAAAAATAGCCTCATTTATTTTTAAGACAAATTAAAAATCCCATTAACAAACCTCTTGTTAATGGGATTGGATGTTTATTTATATGAACCGAATATTTCCTTTGCCAATTTTCGCCCAGTAGGAGTCGCAGCCAGGCCGCCTTCTGCCGTTTCACGAAGTGCAACCGGCATGGTCAATCCTATTTTATACATGGCATCGATCACTTCGTCACATGGAATGCGGCTCGTAATGCCCGCAAGTGCCATATCAGCTGCCGTTATTGCGTTGGATGCACCCATTGCGTTACGTTTCACGCAAGGAACTTCAACCAATCCAGCCACTGGGTCACAAACCAATCCAAGCATATTCTTCAAAGTGATCGCCATCGCTTCTGCCGCTTGGCTTGGTGTACCGCCGGCCAGTTCCACTATCGCAGCTGCGGCCATTCCGCTTGCCGAGCCCACTTCTGCTTGGCAGCCACCAGCCGCTCCAGAAATGGAAGCATTGTTTGCAACCACGAATCCGAAGGCAGCGGAAGTGAAAAGAAATTCAATCATCTCTGCCCGGGTCGGGTTCAATTTTTCTTTCACGGCAAATAATGTACCGGGCACAACACCCGCAGAACCTGCAGTCGGAGTGGCACAAATCATCCCCATTGCTGCATTCACTTCGTTCGTGGCAACAGCTTTACTGACGGCATCCAATAATAAATTACCTGCCAGTGCCTTGCCTGACTTGATATAATTTTGCAAAAGAACGGCATCTCCGCCCGTAAGGCCTGTCACGGATTGCACACCTTTCAGGCCTCTTTCCACCGCTTGTTCCATCACTGTCAAATTCCTGTCCATCTTTTCGATGATCTGTTCTCTCGACAGGCCTGAGAACTCCATTTCTTGTAAAATCATGATTTCCGCGATTTTCACATTTTTACTTTCAGCAAGTTCAACCAACTCTGCTACATTTCGGAACATGTTTTTACCTCCATATCTATGCCAGCACTTTTAATGATGATCATTCAACCATCCTTATGACTTGCGACACGTTTTCCAATCCTTCAATTTCCATCATGACATCGCTCTGGATTTTCTGATCGACTTCAATCACCATGAGGGCCATTTGGCCTTTTTCTTTTCGTGAGACTTCCATATGACCAATGTTAATTTCATGATTCGCCAATACGGTCGAAACGGAAGATATGATTCCAAACACATCGTTATGCACGACTAAAATGGCTGGGTTTTCCCCTGACAATTTGAGCTTGAATGTATTCAGCTCCGTTATTTCTATCGTTCCGCCGCCAATCGAGATCCCGACAAGTTCCAATTCCTTATCCTCGTCGAACAATCTGATTTTGACTGTATTAGGATGATCCATCACAGTATCCTCGATTGTAAAGGAAACGTCCATACCGGCTTCTTCCGCTATCGTTAAAGAGGCAGGGATTCGTTCATCATCCGTATCGAAATCCAAGATCCCGCCTACGACAGCAACATCCGTACCGTGTCCCCTGTATGTTTTTGCAAAAGAACCATATAAAGAAATAATCGCTTTCTTCGGTTGCTTTCCGAATAATGTCCTTGCTACTCTGCCAATTCTGGCAGCTCCTGCTGTATGTGAACTTGAAGGTCCAATCATGACGGGACCGATTATATCGAATGCAGATCTGTATTTCATCGTGTAATGCCCCATTTCTGGCAATAAATTTTTTAACCGTCTTTTAAAGTGAATGAAGATCAAAAAGCGGCATTATTACTATATTAAAATATTTTTATCATTTCTGCAATGAAAACCCTTTCATTGCATATCCCATATTAACATATATTACATAACATACCTACCAATATTTTTTTATTATTTAACTCAGAAATAATATTTGATTTTTCAGTATTTTAAGATAATTAACCTTTATCCTTTAAATTTGAAGAAAAAAAAAAAAAAGCAGCCTGGCGGCCACTTTTAATAAGGATGTTCCTAAACCAGCTGACCCAAAGCAATTCCTTCAACCGATCAGTACGGTTTGCATCTAATTTTATAACTAAGCTGATCGTAGCGGGTGTTCGTGACTCCTGCGGGAAAACGTGTCCAGGGGAGACTCCGCAGGCGCAAAGGCGCCGAGGAGGCTTCCCGGACCGCGCGGAAAGCGAGTGCCTGGAGTGGAAATCAACATTCAAATTGTACAAGCCATAAAAATAGACAAACTCGATTTCATCGAGTTTGTCTACAGTCTGAAAGCAGCCATCAGGCTGCTTTTCCCTTCGATCTCCGATTTAACTCGCCTTTTTTTCATCTCTGGATTCAGCGGCACCCCAAATTTCGGATGCCCATTCAGGATGGTCGATGAATGGATTGCGGTTATTTTGCCAATCCTGAATGACATCATTGCGATGGCTCTCGAAATCGTCGACTGGATCGAGCTCATTCCATTTCAAGAGTGTCGATAGCTTTCCATGAAGCGGCTTCGGATACGTATTGACTGTATCTGATAATTCAAGATCCAACTCGCCGTTTCCTTCATATCGGACGGCCATGTAAAATAGCATCCGTGCTATATCGCCTTTAACATGGTCTGGCGGCTCCCATGAATCTGAATCAAACTTACATTCACATCCACTATATGTTTGACCCCCCTCGTCGAAATCAAGGTGGCCCCGTTTTCCATTGACTGTCACATCAGCGGGACGGAGGTGATGAAGGTCTGTCCCGGGACCTTTGCTTGTCCCAAAATCACCGTGGGACTTTGCCCAAACATGTTCGCGGTTCCATTGTCCGGCATTGCCCCCATTCGCGTTCTCCGAGATCGATTTTCCAGAGTAAAGCAAGATGACATTCTGTTTGTTCACCGGATCTTCATCCGTTTCTTTAAGGGCATTCCACACTTGATCATAAGATAACATCGTATGGTCCTTAATTATCGAGTGCAGAACCGCTTTCAATTCCGTTCCCGTTTTTCCTGCCGCTGTTTCGTAATAAGCTTCAAGCGGCTTATCATTCGATACGGTCAACGTGAAACGGGCAACCGTTTCCGATAGCTGGTCCTCGGCCTTGACTGCGACAAGGTATGTTCCAGCTTCATTTGCAGGAAGCGTTAATGTCTGGCCGGTGACTGTACCGATAGTGGATGAAAAGGTCAGCTTATCCCCATCAGGATCTGAGAAGTGCTCACTTAAATCGATGGTGACCTTTGAACCGGCTTTCACTTCAAGATTTTCCAGTGTTTTCGTTAAGACGGGCGCATGATTTTCTTTAGGGTCGAAAGGGGAAGCAATTGCTTCCCCCTTGGAATCGACAAATTTGATATTCGTTGTGTCGACACCTTCTGTTACCGACCATTTCTGAACATTTTCAGCGCCTCTGATTTCTTTTACATGGGCATTATCAATGATGACTTCCTTCACCGCCATGCCGCCAAAATCAATGATTGCACCATCCTTATCCGGTTTAATCGTCACAGCAGCATTCTTCAGCCCAAGGCCTTTGAGTACAGCATATGAACCTTTTAACCAGATACCTTCTTCGATGCTGGATGTTTCGTCAATATCGATCAAAGCACTAGGTGAAGCAATCGTAAGTTTTTTTGTTATAACCTTTGTCAGATTATATGTTTTTTCTGGTGCGGGAGTTTCAACTCCGCCTGATTCAGATAAAATGGTTGAAATCAGTACGGGGTCATGATCACTAGCCCTTCCGTGAACTTCCATGAAGGATGAATTAATATGGACAATATCGACTTTTGTGGCCGCGGCCATATTATTCGATACCAGGATATGGTCCAGTACTTGTGAGTTGCCTTGATATGTGTAAGAATAACGTTTTTCAAAAGGGACTTTCTCGATCATATTGGTTAAATCCTTGCCCTTCAATGTTTTAAGCGGAGCCGAAAATTCAAAATCATTAAAGTCTCCAAGCAAGACGATATTCGCTTCGGCATCCTGTGACTTGATATCACTGACAAACCGATTGACGATCGAGGCAATTTGAAGCCTTTGCGTTTCACTTGAAAGGACAGGTGGCTGGTTTTTGCCGAATAACGGCTGGTCACCGCCCTTGGAATTGAAATGATTGGCCACCACCACTACGCTTTCGCCTTTAAATTCGAATTGAGCCGCTAAGGGCTTCCTGCTTGATTTGAAGGCGGGATCGGCAGGCTCGATTCGTCCAGGGTTCAAGGTGAGTTTTCCATCTTTGAAAGCCACGGCCTGTGTTGCCGTCCCTTTCGTTCCTTCAGTCAATTTGACACGGTCGACATTATATAAAAAGCCTACACGTATATTCCCGCCAGGTGCACCGCCATCAAGTTTATCTTCCGGAGCGATATCGATGTATTGATATTGCGGTCCGCCCAGCTCTTTTATTTTGTCGGTTAACATCTTGGCACTTTGGGCAGAATCGGTTGTCCCGCTATCTGTTGCCCCATCGTTATCCTGCATTTCAGTTACCCCGATGATATCGGGTTGTTTAAGATTGGCAATGATGGATGTTGCGATCGTTTCAACTTTCGAATTAGCGGTTTGAGTGGAGAAATTCTCTATATTATAGGAAGCGATCGATAGCTCATCAGCATCCTTCTCTAAAGATGTCACTTCCCGGACCGCACCGCCATCCTTTAACTCAGGCAGCTTAGCTTTATCCGTCACTACCCTATAGTTGCTATATCCATAGCTGATTACACCGGTAACMGGGCTTTCAAAGAAATCACCCGTTTTGGCTGCAAATGATTCATCATTTATATCCAGGGTAATTCTTTCAGGGTTGAAATCCATTTCCGTTATTTTGACGCCTCCAACTGCAGTCGTCGTTTCCATATTCCCTGGGATCACGACCAATTCACCATAGTCTTGGGGAGCAACCACTTTCGGGTTATATACTTCTACAAGCATTCCTTCCAGACTCTCGTAGAAATCAATACCGTCTTCACCCGGATTAAAATCTGTCAATCTATCATCATCAATGTTCTCAGACGGCGGAATGACATCCTTTCCGATGACGATCGGTTCTGGCATCGATGCAGTGCCAAGCTTTTCAATCGTCGTATTGGTCAATTCAGTTGTTGGCAGATCCGTCGTTTTCATTTCAGCGTATCCTTCGATATACCATTCGGCGACTTTACCTGCCACTTTGACATGATCGCCCGCTTTTAGGCCATGCGCTTTGTTATACACAAGTATTCCCTCGGAAGTCGTTAAGTCCTTATCCGGGTTGGGATCTTGCATGTAAAAGTTATTCGCATCTTTTACATAAGTGACGACACCTTCCACACCTGAGACGAGTTGAGTTTCATAAGATGAAAAATGATTCATCCCCTGAATGTCACGAATCTTCACTTCAGTGGTTTTGTTAACGGTATAGGCAAATGTGAAAACTTCCGATGTCTTGTCGTTGACAGCGATTGCCTTGATGACCGTATCTTTCGTTAAAATGATAGGTTCTGTGTACACAGCACTTGAAGACGTTGGTGCGGATCCATCCAGCGTATAATGGATTTTCGCTCCTTCCCAACCAGATTCAAGTGATACCTTTGTATTTTCACTAACCGTACCAGGGAAAATATCCGTGTAAACGGCCGGTTTGTTCACCAGTTCATAATCTTCAATACCACGCGGCTTCAACTGGTACGTGTCATTGAACCTCGATCCGATTCCGGTTACGGAAATGACATCCCCTGCTTTAAAGCTTTTCACGAAATCTTCATAGCTCGAACCGGTCCGGTTATCATGGCGAACGATGACGGATTTCCCTTCAATATCTTCCGCTTTGAATTCGAATGTTCCGTATGTGCCCGATGGGGCCAATTCTGTAATGGTCGCCTTATCGATAGTGACCAGCTCACCTTGTGTATCCTCATTTACCCCTGAGGCATCAATCTTTTGGATTACAGGAAGTTCATTATCAGAAGATACGACTTCAAGGGAAGTTGGTTGGATTTGTAATTCCTTATTATAAGCGGATACTTGTCCGATTAATCTAACCTTATCCCCTTGCTTTACTTCCGCAGGCCACGAAGAACCATAAACATATAGCCCTGCCGTTTCATCTTGGATATAAAAACCTTTTCCTCCCCAATAACCAAGTCCCGTCGTGACCACCCCATCGACCTGCACGACATCTTCCGTATTCGTGCGCGCCTCGGCAATGGAATCAAGAACCTTCACATCAGGCTGTTCAGGTGTTGTTCCCCCATCAGTGATGATCGTGAAATCCGTTGCGGATTTCAGGCCGGGTACTGAAAAGTACTTTTCCAGCTTCCCCGTAATCGTCACCTGCGCTTTAAGTAATTCCGGATGTTCGACCAAATTCAAGGCCGTTCGGATACTTCCGGCCGGAAGCTGAACAGGCATGATTTTCTTAACATCCGTTTCATCCGGACTATCGGCAATGCCTATGTTCGTACTTTCAGTAAAAGGCGATGTTTGTTGATAGCTTGTACCGCTTTTAGCTGTACCGACGATATATCCCTTCACCGTCGCCGTTCCGCTGTTATTATTAATCGCTTCCACGACCGATATTGTCCCTTCGGCATTTGCTGCGGCTGCATTTGGCAGAACCGTTGACAGTACGATCAGTATGGCAAAGAAAAGCTTGCTTATCCCGTTCTTCTTCAAGATCTCAACCCCTCCAACTTTTTTCCATAGGCTCAGCAATCATTTGAAAACCGCTTAAAGAATGGTTTCGCCATTCACCGTGACACCGCTCAGGCTTACGTTCTTACCGTTAAGTCCCGATAAATCCAAATCACCCTCTACTGTAACCTCTGAAAAAGTAAAATCATCCGGAGGAGTTCCCGTTAATGTAAGATTCCCTTTAACCACTGCATGTTCCAATGAAGCAATATCCGCGATATCCACAACTACATTGCCTTCATGTGTTTTTGGCGCATCAGCCGTTCCGCCAAAGTCTTTAGCCAATACCACAGTCGGATCTGTATGGCTTCCCGCCACATCCTTGATGCGTCCTTCGATGCTTGGATCGACAGTTTTCAGCCCGCTTACATAATCACGTAAATTCTCCCAATCAGCGAGTCCGATATCCGTAACTCTTCCTTCTTCATAAGCCTTCTTGAAAACGGTGAATCCATCTCCGCCCTTGGCTGTAAAAGCATTGGTCGCCACGACATATTCCTTCGCTGGATCCAATTCGGAATATGTTCCATCTTGTCCAAGGACTTCTGCCTTTGTCACACGATTGCCTGCTTCCTTCGAAGTGTCGTAGCTGAATCTCATTCCGGAAACATGCAGGAAGCCGCCATTTTCCTTAGGGGCGAGGCTTACACTATGCTCTAATGCTTCATTGATTTCTGCACCCGTAAGCTTCATCGTCGCTAACGTATTCCCAAACGGCAAAACGGTGAGGATTTCCCCTAAAGTGATTTCACCTTGATCGATGCCAGCGCGGATTCCCCCGCCATTTTGGAATGCGATTGCCGTATCCTTATTGAATTCCTTCGCTTTACTAAGCATTCCATCCGTAATTAAATTACCCAGTTCCGTTTCATTTTTGCGGACGCTCGGCTTGGTTGCATCCCCTGCATCACGCGGTGTTTCCAAGGCCTTCACAGCTGTTGCACCTGTCTTCGTTTCCTTCAGTTCCTTAATCTTCGAGGAATAGGTTTCGAGCACTTTTGCCGCTTCGGCATCATCCTGTTTTTCAGAAAGCTTAATCAGCTGACCGGCTTGTCCGACAATCTTGCCTTGCTTATCGAATTCCACATCGATCGTTCCTAAATAGTCGCTATATTGATACCCTTGGACGATGACAGTCGGCTCTTTCGTTTTGCCTTTATCATCTTTGTCGACAACAACGGGGGCGTCCAACTGCGTATGGCTATGTCCGCCCACGATCACATCGATGCCCTTGACCTTGGCAGCTARTGTCAAATCATTGTCATAGGCTGCATTGTCATCGTAACCGATATGGGATACGGCAACGATCTTATTGACCCCCATGCCTTTGAAGGCCTTGACCGCCTTTTCGGCTTCTTCTAGATAGTTTTCGAATTCTATACTTCCTGGGCTTGAAATATCTTTCGTCTCTTCAGTTGTAAGCCCGAAGAACCCTACCTTTTGGCCATCCACTTGTTTTATGATGCCATTGTATATCTTCCCTTGCTCCGGCTTACTTGAAATCAGGTCCGAGAATAGTCCCTTGAACTTATCATCTTTGGAGAAGTCCACATTGGAACTGACAAACGGGAACTTTGCCCCTTTGATGAAGTCAGCCAAAGCTTGATGACCTTCGGCGCTGGAACCCAAATCAAACTCATGATTCCCGAATGTCATGACGTCATATTTCATTAAATTCATGAAGCGAAGATCCGCTTGCCCTTTCAATTCATTAAAATAGAGAGTTCCCGAGAATACATCACCTGCATCAACTAAAAGAGCTTGCGGCTTATTCTTACGCACTTCCTTAACAGCCGTCACCCTTTTGGCCACATTATCCAAGTGGGCATGCGTGTCATTCGTATGCATCAAGGAAAGCGTGATCGCTTTCGCAGGATTTTTCAAAGCTTCTTCAGCGGCAGCGACTTTCTTATCCGCCAATGCCATTTTCGAAAGGAATTCCTTTCGGTCCGACTCCTTGATTCCATTTAAATGAATCGCTGCTTTCGCTTTTTTAGCCGCGTTTATCTGTTCTTTCGTTTTAAGTTCCCCATTGGCAAGAGCTACATAGGCATTGACCCGCTTTGCCACTTCTTTTTTCTTTTCTGCATATACCGCCTCATCATACTTACCTTTCACTTCTTTAACATAGGCGTGTATGCCTTTTCCGAGCTTGGATGTTTTGCTGACCTTCTTCAATTGCGAAGAAACGGTTTGCATGCGCTTATCCGCGGTCTTCAAATCACCTTTCTTCACCCAGTAAGCAGCTTTTTCATAGTAGTATGGAACTTTCAGGTCACCGTTCAAAGCTGTTTTGGTCGCTTTAGTGAATTTATCGTATAGGAGCTTTTCGATTTTCGCACCGTAAACCGTATCTTTAATATCCTTATCTGCCTTTTTCACGGCTTTATCCAGTGCCTCKTATTGATTCCTGATATCAATGGATTTCTTGGCAAGTATCGAATTCGTAAGGTTGCCAATCGATTTGCCATGTGCAGCTTTTGCTTTCTCAGCCGCTTTATATCCTTTTACATAACCTTCCGAACGAGTAATGTACTTATCATAAGCTTCGATTTCTTTGTATTTGGCATCTTTTTCTTTTTTGCTTAACATTGATTTTTTAATGGTAGAGTTGATGTCTTTTTTTGCTTGTTTTGCAGACTTGATTTGTTTTTCAATAGTGGACACTGAAGCGAGTTTAGAAGTGTAGAAATAGGTATCGAATGGTTTTTTGATGGCGGCCTTGGCCGTTTTGATTTTACTATTCAGGCTAGTGGCAGCATCCGATGGTACCGGCGCTACTGCTACGATCGTTGTCGCAGCCATTATGGTAGCTGAAGCAATTTTTACGATTTTCTTTTTCCCCATTATCGTAATCCCCCCATTAGTTCTATACTGGCATAACATTCTGCTAACTTATCCATATAATTGACACGCTTTTCCAAAAACTGAATTCCGACAAATTTACTTACCCATACACAAATCCACCCTACTTTTTTCCTCTAAAGATTCGTGTATCTCCTATATTACAACAAAATAATCCAATTTTAAAACAAATTTACAATACCACACCGAATATTAACAGAATATTTTCATTATAGTCACCCTAAAATACCTAGTAACAGATAGATGATATATCAAAAAAACGATTCACTAGTAAAATAGCATCAGTTTTGGTCGGTATCACCCTTGGCCTTTATACCTAATTTAACCAAAAATAAAAAAGAGAGAGATTTTGCTCTCTCTCTGACTGTACATAAATTCGAAGAAAAGCGAGTTTGCCTGCGGTTTTTTCAAAGAACATTCCAGCTGATTTCAGAAACCCGCTCCCTTTCCGCCGACTGGCCGCCAAGCCTCATCGACTCAAGCGGCTGTGGGGTCTTGCTAGCCAGATATTCGGCAGGAGTGTCGTAAATTTCTTCCATCCAATGAGGGGTACTGAAAAACAACATTAAGGATACTAGTTTACTTATAAAATCCTGGTTCGGGATGAGACTATTCCGAACCTCTAATAGTAGACAAATTCTAAGAAAGCCAGTTTGCTTACAGTTTTTTTCAAGGAACGTTCCAGTTGATTYCAGAAAYCCGCTCCCTTTCCGCCGACTGGCTGCCAAGCCTCCTCGACTCAGGCGACTCCGGGGTCTCGGCTAGCCAGTATTTCGGCAGGAGTGTCGCAGATTTCTTCCATCCAATGAGGATTATAGTAAAAAAACATTAAGGATATTCTAGTCTTCTTTTAAATTCATGGTTCGGGGCGAGAGCAATTCACAACTCCTTTTGCCGGAAAATTGGCGGAACCGCCAGACTGTAGACGAATTGGAGAAGAAGAGCCAGTTTTCCTAAAATATTTCTAAAAAGAGAAGTTTCCAGTTGATTGGAACGTAAGGTGCGAGACTCCTGCGGGAAAAGCGTGGCCAATGGAGACCCCGCAGGCGAGCGCCGAGGAGGCTCCCGGACCGCCCGCGGAAAGCGAGTGCCTGGAGTGTAAATCATTACACATACCCCCTTTCGGAAATCCGCTCCCTTTCCGCCGACTTTCTGCCAATCCATATCAAAGCAAGCGTCTCCGGGGTCTTGGTTAGCCAGTTATTCGGCAGGAGTTTCGCAAATTTCTTCCATCAATGTGGGTTATAGGAAATTGGCGTATTGCGAGAATCAAGAGACGCCTTGGTGCAGGATGGACGAATCCTCCAAGGGTTTCTTACAGTGGATAAGTAGGTACATTTCTATATTAGTAGGGGAAGGTTAAATATAGTTTATAGACATTGTGAAATATTGCACTTCAAGTAATTGGGCTTGAAGAAGACTAAATAAAAAGAGCCGATTCTGTAAGAAAACCAGAAAATCCCCAACAGGCAGACCATACCAACAGTCAATCCATTGGGGATTTGCTAAGATATATTAACAGAACTACATTACTTTTTAAGTTGGATAATATAAGATCATGCTTAATCGAGTTATTGTATCCCCTGAATTATGGTAGGCATGCGGTCTGTCAGCCTTGAACCTGATAGAATCACCATTCCTGACCGTATATTCTTCGTTATTTACACGTACTGTCACTTCCCCTTCAAAAACAGTTATGTACTCTTCTGTTCCTTCCCTATGCGAATCGGAACTTAGGAATCCACCTTTTTCTATCTCGACTGAATATACTTCAAAGCGCTTCTCATCCTCAAAGGGAAAGTGGGGATAAACTCGATATTTGCCGTTATCTTCAGATAATGATTGAATTTCACTTTTTAAAACAATTTTTGTATCCGGCTGCGGACTATTTATCAGTGAAGAAAATGAAATCTTTAATCCATTGGCTATTTTCCAAATCGTTGTAATCGTAGGGCTTGATCCTCCCCTTTCTATTTGTCCAATCATCGTTTTGCTTACTCCAGTCAATTCTGCAACCTTTTCAAGACTTAATTTCTTACTTTCCCTGATGACTTTTAAATTGTTAGCAATAATAAAATTTATTTCTTCCATATAAATGCTCCTTATTTACAATATAACGTCGGCATTGTACAATAAAAAGGAAATCGTTATAGTGTCATTTTTGGTCATTATAGCATACAAAGGGGAGTCAACCATGCCATTACTATCTTTTTTGCTATTTGTTTTTGTTACAAGTTTCACTCCGGGTCCAAATAACATCATGGCCATGTTATTTGCGAACAAGTACGGGTTAAAAAAGACGATTAAATTTTGTTTCGGAGTAGGTGCCGGTTTTTTTGTAATCATGTTATTGTGCAGTTATTTTAATGTTTTGCTTGAAAATTTCATACCAAAGATTGAATTTATCATGACAATCCTTGGTGCAATTTACATGCTGTATCTGGCCATAAAAATCATTTCCAGTTCAACTAAAGCGAAGGACGATAATGATGACAAGAACAATAGTTTTATAGCAGGCATGCTTTTACAATTCATAAATCCAAAAGGAATCTTATATGGCATCACGGCAATATCGACCTTCATCCTACCTTATTACTCTTCAAATTTCAGCTTACTATTCTTTTCATTATTTCTGGCTTTCGTTGGTTTTATGAGTACGTTCTGCTGGAGTATGTTCGGTTCTGTTTTTCAAACGTTTTTATCAAAGTATAGAAGTCAGTTTAATGTAATCATGGCTTTGTTATTAGTGTATAGTGCCATTTCGATTCTTACACACTAAAAAGGGTAAGGGTGCAAACCTTCATTAAAAAGGATTGCTGAGTTGTAAATTTCGAACGTTCATTTCCACTCCAGGCACTCGCTTTCCGCGGGCGGTCCGCCCCCGGTGCCTTTGTGCCTGTGGGAACCCCCTTGGAAGCGCCTTTCCCGCAGGAGTCTCGAAAACCAGCTCCAATCAACTTTTTTAAAAATTTTGATGGAACCTACTCAAATCTTCCCCCTGCATTAAAGGGTTAAGTTCCCTTCGAATATTGTGACGGCATGTCCGGAAAGTTTAACTGTGTCTTCCGTTACTTCAACTTTCAACAGTCCGCCTCTTTCCGATGCCTGATAAGCTATAAAAATACTTTTGTCCAGCTTGCTTTTCCAATAGGGTCCCAGACAGCAATGGGCCGAGCCCGTTACTTGATCTTCGTCAAGGCCTTGGGCAGGGGAAAAGAAACGTGAAACGAAATCATATTCATTGTTATCGGATTGACTCGTCACGATGACGCCCCGAACCGGCACTTGGGCAATGGAGTCTATATCCGGCTTTAAATTCCTTACGATTTCCTCTGATTGAACTTCGACTAGAAGATCCCATTTGTTGTGCCCAACATACGCAGGCATAACTCCTAAAGCTTTTATCAGTAAATCAGGGGCAGCGGTCTCCTTCTCCCTTAATGACGGAAATTCCAACTGAACCATCCCATCAACAAATTTTGCAGTGAGAAGCCCGCTTTTCGTCTGATAGGCAATCGGCTGATTCCTTGGCACGTATCCTTTATCCCATAAAAAGAAAGAGCTTGCCAGCGTCCCATGTCCACAAATCGGGATTTCAATAGAAGGTGTGAACCATCGCAGCTTCCATTCACCATTATGAGGTTGAATAAAAGCGGTAACAGGCATATTAATCTCTTTAGCTATTCTCTGCATCCACTCGCTGTCACTTTCCCCGGTAAGAAGGCAGACTGCAGCAGGGTTTCCATTAAAAGGTTGATCTGTAAACGTATTTATAATGGTTAGTTCCATAAAATGTGCCTCCGGTAAGTGATATTCTAGTCTCCTAATTCCACAATGAGGAGCCCTTTTCCTTTTTTGAATGACCATTCCCTTGGTTTTTTAAAGAGTTCTCATTAATATGAAAAGGACCACCATATGGCGTCCTCGATTAAGTCCCTTTATCTACTCAGGTTCCAGACGATTTTAAACGTTGTCATAAAAAACCGGTAATTCTTGTAGTGCATTTCGAAATCACTAAAATAGACAGCTTTATAAAAAAAGCTGCCCATCACTATATCAATTATGTGATCTACCTTGCCGTAACAAAACACCCTACAGTTTCCGTACAATGAATGTATCCCCAAGCAGTTCCCAATTCTGGGGGAACGGATAACCAAGTACCCAATAACTGATACCCCTTGACCTGTAAATCTTCACCAGATCGAATTTGGCTTTGGCACTGCGTGCGTCCTCAAACCAAACTTCATGTGTGCGTCCCTGATTATCTTTGTACCTATAATAAGGGGATTGGGCTGTCTCGTCATATTTTATTTCTGCATTATATTGGACGGCGCGCCTGATGGCTTCCTGCATGTCGAAAGTCTCTGCTTCCTGTCCCTCTTCATGAGGAATAAGCCAGTCCCGTGCATAAATTTGAAATCCTATGAAGATTTTATTTGTTGGTATCACCGTTACGGCATAGTCAAGGACACGCTTTATTTCATTAATGGGAGAGATTGCCTGCGGCGGCCCCTTTCGGTAACCCCATTCATATGTCATCAGCACCACGAAGTCGAGCAGCCGTCCGTGAACTGGATAATCATGTGCCTCAACTAATGGCCCCTTTTGATTGGCGCTAGTTTTTGGGGCAAGGGAGGATGACACAAAGTAACCCTCAGGATGCAATCGTTCCACCGCTCTTTGGAGAAAGCGATTATAGAAATCACGGTCCTCTGGTCTTACACTTTCAAAATCGATATTCAATCCACGGTATCCTTTATCTTTCATCGTTTTTATGACGTTGGTTAATAATGTTTCCACTAAACTTAAATCGGAAAGTATCGTATGGGCAAGCTGAGTTCCCGCTTCCGTCGCGGAAAAATTCGTTATGCACATCATGGGTATGACGCCAGTCGACTGTGCCGCCCGGATCGTCGGGATGTCATCTATGACTTCTAAGCTGCCATCTTGCCTCATTCTATAACCAAATGGACTTACGTAGGTCAAATCGTGGGCTACTTCACGTACCTGCTCCGCACCGGCTTGCCCGTAAACGTTTGTAAAACCATTTACTTCAATGATGGGTTTTGGTTTCTGGGGAATCCTTATTATCCGTCCGATATGGATATTGGACGGATCTGTAATCCTGTTCATCTGCATAATGGCCTGAACTGTCGTTCCATAACGTCTCGCTATATCATAAAGGGTGTCTCGTTCCCTTACGGTATGATAAATAACCGGGATGGTTAGTCTCTGCCCTGGATAGATAGCGGAAGGATTTGTGATGCGATTCGATTGCATGATTTCCTGTACCGTAATTCCAAACTGATTTGCGATATTATTTAGAGTATCCCCTTGCTGAACCCTGTACTGAAGATAAGGTTCAGGAATCAAAAGAGCTAGGCCAATCACCAGCTTATCTGGATTTTCAAGGCCATTGATCCGAACAATCCGGTTGATACTGACACCATACTGCTGGGAAATTCCCCACAAAGAATCCCCCCTATTCACCACATGGATTTTCACATGCACAGCCCCGCTTTCCTTTAAAATATCCCTTTCATTTTATTCCCTGGATAGCCCTAATATGTTTTTTGCGTTCAACACTCATTAAATGAATGTATTCATAAGCCTGTAAAGGATATAGGGAAAAAAATAATAATGGCAGCTATCAATTCCAGGGAATGTATGGAGGGCGTCCATGTATTTTAAATGAGACTGCAGGCATGATAATACGATTTTTAGAGGGGGATTTTGAAGCCTAAGTAATCCAGAAGAGAACTATTATTCAGAGGGAAAGGATTCATTTAAGATTCAAAGCTTATGAGCATGAAAGAATTTCAGCATTGGCCTATTCCATGGATTGCAGTGTTAGTTTAGCAGCAACTATGCCGCTGATTGCTGGTATTAGAAATCGAGACGTCTCTACACAAATGGTGGATTCAGAGGTAATTCGTTTACCTGATCCGGGAAGGCTTAAAAGTTTAAAGATGACTCAGAAATACATTTCAAAACTGAATGACGAGCACATTTCACTTTTTCTCTAATTCCATATGTTGGGCATGAAGTAGTGAATACTACAAAAACGCTTCATGAAAAAGTGAATCTTTGGATAGATGATAATATAAAAAATATTGATTAGAATTATATGGAGAATAATAAGTCAAAACGGGTGAGGAGGAATGAGCATGAAAATGTTTAAAATGAGTGCTGTGGCATTGGTCGCTGCGTTGTTGTTCCCTTCTTCTACATTTGCAAGTGGCTGGGATTACTTAGGAGAACAATCTCTTTATTCTAATGGTGCTGAAAGTGATCAGTTTGCCTCTACTGGTGGTGATTATAAGATTTGTCGGGATTCTTACGTGGGTCCAGCTGGTAAGTTAAAAGTTGAATTATGGGAGTATGATCCTGACAGTTATAATGATTATGTAGGGGTAAGATATTTAGATCGAGGCCAATGTGGCATTTTCCGGGGTATTGGTAACTTTGTTGATGGAGGAAATGAAGCAGAATTTTTTGCGAAATCAAGGACTAACAGTGATATGCATTTAATCTTTTATGATTAATTCACTAACTGAATGAAAAAAAGACCTGAGATTGATTCGTAAATGCTAAAGGATATTCTTCTAGAATGAGTGCGTAAACACCTTAATATGACTGCTAATATATATAGGGTTTTTTAGGCTGATGTATTTCCACTTCAGCCTTTTCTTATGCAGGAAAATAACTACTTGATTTATCTAAATGGAAAGTGTCATAACTTAAAGGTTGGTAGAAGAAAGAGCATAAGGAAGAACTGTCCCCAACTAAGTTGTTGAAATAGGCAAAGCCTAGTGTTTTTGTGGGTACATGAAAACTCCCCTAATAAAACCATCACTGTCCCTTTCATGTCCCCCTATTTTATTAATTTTACTTTTTCATTGTTTTTTTCGATGAAACTTAGCGATAGTGTACGCAGTTACACCAAAATAAACCACTTGTAGCCAAGGGGTTTATTGTCTTTCACTTTTATGGCTTAGGGACTCCTAAAACTCCTAAAGTTCCAGTATGACTAATTGTTTTTGTTTTAGTTGATGCGAAAGTAGAAATTAATGGAGTTTCATCTGAATTAACACTTCAAGATATACACCCGCTTCCCCTGCCTTATTTTCGACTCATAAGCAACAAAAATAAGGGGTGTGTACCTCTCTATTAAATATCATTTCAAACACTTCACAAAGAGCGTAAAACGCCTTAAATAACCCGTTTTTAAGTGCGGTTACCTCGGTCTAAAACTGGATTGGTATGGTATAATAATAGAAGGTATACTGTGCTTTTAGGAGGTGAACGAATGACGATCAGCAGCATCATATTGGTGGTGGCGGCAGTGTTTATCGGCGCCTTGATGCGGACGATGTTCGGGTTCGGTGAAGCAATTGTCAGCATGCCTCTGCTTGCCTTACTTCACATTCCGCTTAATACTTCGGTTTCCCTGATTGGATTGGCTGGTCTTACCGTCGCTTCACTAACCGTCGTTAGCGGATGGCGGCATATCGAACGCTCCGTTTTAATCAGACTGGCGGCTTCAACGGTCATCGGCATACCAGCCGGCCTGGCTTTGCTCCATTACGCACCTTCTTTGATCATTACTTCTGCACTCGGTGTTTTTTTGATTGCATATGGAGGATATTCTCTTCTAAAGCAAAAACTTTTTCAGACTGTGGATAAACCATTACTTAACTCGAAGCGCTGGGTATGGCCGTTCGGTTTTGCCTCAGGAGCCCTTGGCAGCGCCTATAACTTTAACGGGGTTCCGGTCGTCGTCTATGGAACTTTGCGAAGGTGGAATCCAGATCGATTCCGCGGAACATTGCAAGCCCATTTCCTGATATCCGGGATCCTGGTCGTGACGGGTCATGCGCTAAGCGGACTATGGACAGCCGATTCACTTATTCTTTACGCTTATTCCATTCCAGCTATATTACTTGCGACAGGTCTCGGAATCTTCATGAATAAGCGAATTCCCGCGAAGAAATTCGAAAGTTATTTATTCTTCATCATCATTGCACTAGGTGTACTATTATTGATTCCCCATGACTGATAACCAATAAAAGCCTGATTTCTAAACAAAGAAATCAGGCTTTAGTCTGAAGACAATTTGCAACAATAATAGAATCATAGTCGAACCATCAACCGCGGATATCCCGTTTGTTATATCCGAGAAAGCCTGCAGCAAGTAATAAGATAGCTATGATTGTAAGCATAGATACTTTCATAAAGTCCATATCTTCAACAGGAAGCTTCGGAATATGGCCGAACGGTGTTAGTTTTCCCATCCATTCCGGGAATTGAAGCATTCCCCCTAAATAAACGACTAAGATTGAATAGGTCAAGTAAAGCCAAGTCAAGCCGGATAATTTTGGTGCAAATCCAGTAAACAGCACGGCTATACCAATCATGATCCACATCGCAGGCAGGTAGACCATCGCTGCACTAAATATAGTGCCGAAAGCAACCCCTTCATCCATCACGGAATTCCCGACTGCCCAAAGACCGATGTCAGCAAGCGCAAGCATGAGAAAACCGCCAATAACGGAGATGATAAGATAGCTGCCCATAAGCAAACAAATTCATGAAGATTTTTATCAATATTTAATGAAGGAATATACTTCCGGAGTCAATTAATGGAAAAAATATATACAGAAAAGGCCCTGCCCCGCTTTATCGATCTGTTTAACCAGGGGAAGGAACAAGGATATGTTGATCCGAACTTATCTAATGAAGCGATTTTATTTTATATAAAAGCAATGAATGAATATATCCAACGGGAAGAGGTTTATCAAAGCATCCTGCCTTTGACTGAGGATATTATGAGGATTTTGTTTTATGGGATCGTTGGGGAAAAAGAGAAATGAATTTAAGAAAAAACGGTGTGAATCGATATCTCCCATTCACACCGTAAAATCTTATTTAAGAATTTTCCTGCACTTTTTAAGTCAATGTTAATAATTTGGCTGAAGTGTAATTATATTTCTCGATTGATAAATCAAAAACGGCTCCCGCTTTTAAAAAGACCGTACTTTCAACGATTAAAGTCGGATCACCTGGCTGCAAGTCCAAAAGCCTGGCATCATTGTCATTAAGTTTTTCACACGAAATGATTTTATCCGCAAACCCGATATTCAACTTCAAATCCTCGACTATATATTCATAAATGGAACCATTTGCGATTTCTTTATTTATGATGGGAATGATATCTTTATTGAAAAAGGACTCTTCTATTACAATGGGTTGACCATTTAAGTATCTAACCCTTTTCAGGTTATAGATTTTGGTTTTTACATTGCATTTCATTCGTTTGGCCAATTCCTCATCGGCTTCTATTAATTCTAATTTCAACACTTTACTTTTCATTTCATCATTTGGAAACACTTTGGTTAAGCCACCCATATCCCTCATCGAAATGCAGCCCGGTCTGGTAAATTCCCTAAGGAATATGCCGCTTCCTTGAACTTGATAGATATACCCCTGCTCAACCAATATGTTGATTGCTTTTCTAATGGTGTTCCTGCTGACATCGAACTTCTTCATCAACTCTTCTTCAGTAGGCAACTTAGTATTTAATGTATATTTTCCATCTAATATTTCTTTCTCCATTTGTTCTACGACCATTCTATACTTTACAACCATATTTCCATATACCTTCCTCTATACATAATGATTTAGAACAATAACTTAGAATGAATGATAGGTTTTCTTTACAATAGTTTATTTTATAACGATTGTAAAGAAACCTCTGTTACTTTCAGACTGCTGACAAATCCGAAGAGAAGCCTAAAGTTTTTTCGAGAAAACATTCCAGCTGATTCCAGAAATCCGCTCCCTTTCCGCCGACTGTCTGCCAAGCCTCCTCGGCGTAAGCGCCTGTGGGGTCTCGGCTAGACAGTATTTCGGCAGGAGTGTCGCATATTTCTTCCATCCAATAAGGATTACAAGTGAATAACTCAAAGGATAAACTAGTCTAAAACTAGATTCCGAATAGACCAGCCTACAGTTTTTTCTAGAAAACATTCCAGTTGAGGTACGAGACTCCTGCGGGAAAAGCGTGGCCAAGGGAGACCCCGCAGGCGATGCCGAGGGCGGACAGCCCTCGGAAACCGAGTGCCTGGAGTGGAAATCTAAAAAAAGAGACATCCCATCGATTAACGATAGGATGTCTCCAAATCTATTGAATATCATTTTGCCCTTGCCCCAAACATGCAGTTGTTCAAAGATCCTTCATCCTCTTTAATGTGTAAACAAAATATTCCCAGTTGTTTATGGTCGAAGGGATGCTTAAGTGTTCTTCAGGTGTATGTACGGAAAACATATCCGGTCCGATTGAGACAGTATCCAACCCTGGTATCTTATCTATGAATACCCCACATTCGATCCCTGCATGCACAGCGATGATTTCAATTTCTTCATGATATTTTTCATTGTATGTCTCTTCAAATAGTTTCTTGAGTTTCGAATCAGGATTATAGGGCCATTCCGGATAATCCGCGTCGACCAATAGCTCGCACCCAAGCATGCCGGCAATCGCTTTTGCCTGCGTGACCATATTATATTTGATGCTTTTGACCGAACTCCTGATTTCACTTTCGAATATCATTTCCGCTTCATTCGTTGTAACGACCCCTAGATTCGTGGAACTTTCGACTAACCCTTCTATTCCCATGCTCATTCCTTGAACGCCATGAGGGATTATCAGTAAKGAGGTAATGGCTTTAGTCACMGTCTCTTTGGAAAAAACGTTTGAAGAAATCGTTTCAATTTTTTCAAACCTAATTGATATCTCAGGGTCGGAAGATTGCAATTCTTTTTTAAAAGTATCCTCCCATTTCTGGAGTCTCTCCGTTATCTTCTGAACATCTTTAACATAAATCAGTACAGTCGCATCCGCTTCACGAGGGATTGCATTCCCTTTCAGGCCCCCGTTGATTTGCTGGATGCAGCAAGGGAAGTCTGTCGTTAATTCATGTAATACTCTGCCCAAAAGTTTATTGGAGTTCCCTCTTTCCTTATGAATGGACATACCGGAGTGTCCGCCCTTCAACCCTTTAATCCTGATGCTATAAGATACAGCATCAACAAAGGAAGCTGATTCCCATCCGATTGACAGGATCTGCCGCACACGTATTCCTCCAGCAGAGCTGACCAGCAGCTTCCCATCTTCCTCCGAATCGATATTGATCATCATTTTTCCCTTGAAGTGAGCCGGATCCACGGCAAGTGCACCGTTCATTGTCGTTTCTTCTTCAGTCGTTATGACTATTTCAAGAGAGGGATGCGGAATATCATTCGCATCCAATAATGCCAAAGCATAAGCAACAGCAATTCCATTATCCGCCCCCAATGTTGTATCCGTTGCATACAACATGTCTCCCACAATCCTTAATTGAAGCGGATCCTTCTCAAAATCATGAACCGTTCCCTTGTTCTTTTCGCAAACCATATCCATATGCCCCTGGATAATGACTGTAGGTGCACTCTCATATCCAATTGTGGCAGGTTTTTTGATAATCACATTCAGCGCCTCATCCTGAATCACCTCAAGGTACCTATCCTTAGCGAAGCGAACCAGATAATCACTGATCGCTTTTTCATTAGCCGATCCTCTCGGGATTTTGGAAATCGCTGCAAAATAGTGAAACACCGGATGGCTCGATAATTCTTCTAACGTACTATACATGGAAATACACCCTTTCATTTAACTATTTTTAAAGCCTCTCATCCTTTTACTTTTCCAGAACGGAACACTACGACTTTCTTGAACAAAGGATACAGAATGTACCCCAGGTAAACACCAATCATATTCAGGATCAGGTCATCAACATCCAAACTTCCTCGCCGAAAAACAAACTGACAGATTTCGATGCTCGAAATCGAAAGTAATGGATAAATGAATTTCCTTTTAGCGGAGGGCTCTTGCCCTTCCCTGGACAACAAATACAGACCAAATGGAATGAACAGCCCCACATTGGCGCTAAGGTTATAAAATGACACAAGCCCGTTCGTTTCGTTCGATAAATAGGAAAGCATCGTAGAAAAAGGAATCAAATTATATGAATATACCTGCCCTTCTGGCCGAAAGAACAGCAAAACCAATAATGATAAACTGTAGCCAAACAATACTGCCTGCCCTAAAAGGCGCGGAACTCTGACCGTTTCACCTCGAAAATAAAGAACCGCAAAAGAAACGAAAAGAAGGATACAAAACCAGACAACCATGATCACTAAAGGATTCAAATAGAGTAGAAGCTGAAGGAATAAAGGCAAACCGCACAAAAACAATGCTTGCGACAGCAAAAGGGAAAGCATGACCGATTTTAGAGACATATAACTCCCCCCCTTCTATTTCTTTCCAAATCATTGCATATCCTTATATCCTAGGACAACTTTAACAGTCCGTCAACAAACTGAAGAGTAAAAACCTGCCATTTAGAAAACTGTCAGTATGCTCGTCATGGGTCATTTTTTTCAAGGCTAATGGCATTGCTTGGAATGATTCATTCGCATGTTTCAGTCCTCTCCCCCTATTCTCATTCCACTTCAACCATGATTTGCGTCAGGTAATTTTCATACCCCTTTACTGCGACTTCATCCAAGATGTATTCTTCGTATGCAAACGATTTGAGGTTCAAGTTTTCACTCTTCATGAATTGTAAGATTCTTTCGTACGTTTCGGAGATATTTTTATAACTGCCTTTATGATAGGCAACAACATAGAGTCCCTTCGGTTTTGAATAGAAGGTGGATGCTGGGTGCTTTTCCATGACTTTCGTGTACAAAAAGGAATAGTCATCATGATTCCCTTCGATGATGTTTTCTTTACTAATCATGGTCCCGATCGGGAATCCTGTGTAAAATTCATTTTCATTACAGAAGTCAATGAAGTCAGAAGTAGCTTTTAAGAATTCAGCATCAGAAGAGTTCAGGATGGATTCACTAAGGAAGAGCTGTTCTTCCTCCTGAAGTTTCAAGGTGATTTGAGAGTCATCCATACAAATCGCTTTTTCAGTGAAGGATATTTTCGTTTCAATGATTTTCTGCACTCTGTGAAGGTTCTTTATCTTTTTTTCTAATTCTATGGTCTTTTCTTTGAAAAGCTCAATCAGTTCCATAGGTGACCTGTTGGTAAGAAACCATTTGATCTCTTTCAAAGGCATATTGAATTCTTTTAAAAGCGCGATGACCGAAAAAACTTCAAATTGTTGATAGGAATAATACCGATAGCCCTTTTCGTTTTTTATATCGGGAGTGAGAAGCCCAATCTCATCATAATGAATGAGCGTTTGTTTTTTTACATTGCATAATTTGGCGAATTCGCCAGTAGTGAAATATTTGCCTACATTTCCATCGGGCATTACGATCTCTCCTCTTGACTATATGGTAACCATATACCTTAGGGTATTTATATATCATGATAACAAAGCGGATAACCAAGTGCGAAATGAGGAAGGAAAATAACTGATGAAGACCAAAATAAATGAAGTCTCGAAAGAAAATGTAACGGATATTTTGAAATTGCGAATAAACGAAAAGCAAAAGGCTTACATTGAAACGACTGAACAATGTTTAAAAGACGCTAAGGAATGTAAATATTACAGGCCAGTTGGGCTCTATTATGATGATATCTTGGTCGGCTTTGCGATGTATGGATTTTTCCCTGGGGAAGGCGAAAATGGCAGAGTGTGGTTAGACCGCTTTTTCATTGACGCTGCACATCAGGGTTTCGGGCTTGGAAGTATCATGTTGGAGGCTTTAATAAAAAGAATAATAGAGGTATATGATTGTCCTGAAATCTATTTAAGCATAGTTGAAGATAATCAGGCTGCCCTTCATTTGTATAGGAAATTCGGCTTTGCATTCAATGGCGAATCAGATTATAACAATGAAAGGCTCATGGTCAAAAAGGTGTAAGTATCAAAATCCCTTTCAACTAAAAGTATCCAGTAAAAAAAGCCGCTTCCTCACTTTCCAGGAATCCGGCTTCTTTTGTTAAGTTGTTGTTGATTTCATAGTGCACGGTATTTTTTTAAACTAATGATATTGATGGTGATAAAAACGATGGCAAAGGCCAGGAGAATGAGCAGATCCAGTAAGACCTCATTGAACGTGAAACCTTTGTACATAATGCCATTCATGGCATCCGATGCGTAATAGAGAGGCATGACCTTGCCGATTTTTTGGAGCCAGTCTGACATGCCATCCAATGGGAAAATCCCTGTAAAGAAGACTTGCGGCACGATGACCAACGGAATGAATTGTACCATTTGGAATTCGGATGTCGCGAAACTCGATAGTAATGTACCAAGGGATAATGCAACGAGCGCGACCAGTATATTCGTCAGTAAAACGAGCCAAATGGAGCCAACAAGGACGATATCCAATACATTGACAGCATATAGCACGACAATTATGGTTTGAATTAGAGCAAATAAGCCATATCCGATCACATAGCCCGCTACGATTTCGTATCTTTTAATCGGTGTGGCAAGCAGCCGTTCCAACGTACCACTTGTACGCTCTTTCAAAAGCGCAATCCCCGCTATTAAAAATACAAAGAAGAAAACGAAAAAGCTTACGAGCATCGGACTGAATGTATCAAACCCCTTTGTGTTGGCGTCTCCGTAAACATATTTCTCCTCAATTGAAGGAGTGTTTTTTTCATTCCCTTGCAAGCCTTGCATCATTTGCATTTGAACGGCCTTTGCCCGGGTCGGTTCGTCGTTCAAAAGTGTGAGTTTCATTTTCCCATTTTCAACATGAAGCCAGCCATCCGTATCCTTTTCAATCATCTTTTCCTGTGAGAATTCCTCAGCAGCCGTCACTTGAAAATCCGCTTTTTTCAATGCTTTAACGATCGTTTCATCACTGCCTGTAACAACGATTTTCAAATCACTTGCCTCTGTATCGAAAATAAAATACATGAGCGTTAAAATGAGCAATGGAGCCAGGAAAAATAAAGCGAGCGTCCTTCGATCCCGGCGCATCTGCTGGGTAATACGAGTAACAAGAGAGGCAATTCTCATTTTAGGCCGCCTCCAATCCTTAAAAAAACATCATCAAGCGTTTCCGCGGCAAATTGAGTTTTTAAAGCTGCAGGGGTTCCTGCCGCGATGATTTCACCTTCACGCAGCATCGCCAGTTTATCGCATCGTTCCGCTTCATCCATCACATGCGTCGTGATGATGATCGTCTTATCATCTTCATTCCTTAAACGTTCAAGTTCCTCCCAAATCGATTGTTTCAGCAAAGGGTCTATTCCTACTGTCGGTTCATCCAATATGAGAATCTCCGGATTTTGGATGAGTGCAACCGCAAGTGAAAGACGGCGTTTCATTCCCCCTGAATAATGGGCAACCCGAACGTTCAAATCATTCGTCAGCTGTACGATTTCAGCTGCATATTGAATGCGTTCCCTTCGTTCCTTTTTCGAAAAACGGTATAGCTTCGCAAAAAATTCGAGGTTTTCAGCTCCCGTCAATTCTGTATATAAAGCATCGGACTGTGCCATATAGCCGACATCCATTAACAGGGATTCATTTGGCACTTCATGATCCAGAACCGTGACTTTACCCGCATCGGGTTTAATTAATCCGACAATCATTTTAATCAAGGTAGTCTTTCCGCATCCGGATGGACCTAGCAAACCAAAAATTCCACTTTTTTCAATATTCAGGCTCATTGGCTGAATGACCTTCTTCTGCTGAAAACCCTTAGCAATTCCATCAATGGAAATCGCATTTTTCATTGCACACACATCCTCCCTCTTTAATTAACACGGTGTTGAGTGTATCATCATTCTAAGGTAGCATTCGGTCTAATACAATCAACACATTTGGAAAAATGTTCAGTGAAGGAGACATTCCATGGCATCGATTCATGAGGATATGGTACAAAAGACGAAAAAGCAGATACAACATCATTTTATTGCACTTATTGAAGCAGAGGGGTTCTCACATGTATCCGTGAAGAAAATCGCAGAGCGTGCCAATATTAATCGGGGCACATTCTATTTGCACTACACAGATAAATATGAATTGATGGATCACTTACAGCAGGAATTGTTACATGAACTTCAAACCCGCATTACTGCCATTTTGCCTAAAGAGGCTTTTTTGGCTCTTAATCAACAGCAACTTTATCCGCCTTTCAAAGCGATTTTTCAATTCATCAGTGAACATGCTCACGCATTAAGGGCCATTCTTGGTGATCAGGGCGACCCTTCTTTTGCGAAAAAAATAAAACGGGTTTTCGGGGAAGTACTGTTGGAGCGTTTGATCAGCCTGCATCCAGCAGCTAAAGAGGAAGCATTCCGCATGTATATGCACGCCTTCCTGACATCGGCGATTTTAGGGGTGATTACTGAGTGGCTGGAGAACTGCGAAGAACAAACGGCGGAAGAAATGGCGAAAATCCATTTTAAAATCTTGAACTTCATCAGCCAATTGCGCACATTCATCCAATGAACGATTTTAGTTGGAGATACCTATTCCGCACAAAAGAATGGAAGGGGATTTCCAGGATACCAATGCATTTTTTAATGTCATCGCTTCTCCACCTTTGACTGTACAATAAAAAACCCCGTCCCCAAGGAACGAGACCAATTTGCGATGCCCCCCATTCATACCCAACAATCCTCGGCTGCTCTCGGTAAGTGGTCATTTCATTTTACTTTTCTCTGCTTCACGTCCACATTAGTAGTTACTAAATTTTAACATCTAAGGTTCAATACTGTAAATAACGCAAAAAAACTCATTAAATATAATGAGTTTAAAAGCAAAACAAGATATGGATTTTTCGCTCACCGTTCCTGGATAAAGCACAGGGATTACAATAATTGAATACCGCTATGAATGTTGGAATCAGTTGATTTACCTTGGGGAAAACAGTTTTAAAAACGGATTCTTTTTCTTATCCGTTATCCTTAATTCATTCATGATGATTTGATCCTCATGATCGGCTATCCATTTCCTTAGTGCATCTTTATCCTGGCATTGTGTTAAATATGTTTGGCCACCCTTGCCTGTAGCATTAATAACATATCTATTGAACGTCTTCTCCATAATTGCCCGCCTTTTTAATAAAATGTATTGAATTTAACTAATAATGTACTGCTTTTTCCTTTATCTTTTACAAAAGAAACATAATATATCTATTACAAATTTCGATTGGCAATAGCATGTTCTGCTTGAAATTATTGAATAAAGTATATCGATGCCGGTTATCATAATTGGATTAATCGAACCTATCATAATGTGCCAACTAATATTTGTCAATACGTTTTTTTAATGTAAATAAAACGTAAATTTTCAGTTTTATTAAAGAAATATTTTTTTACGATTTAGGGGTTTACAACTGCTAAATGATGGGAGTAGAATACGTTTATCAATTTAATGCATTTCGGCCAAAACTCATTATAAATGAGTACGGAGGACCCAATCATTTGGGGTTAATTCTGCCTTGCAGAAGGGATGAGATCAGCTCTTTCGCCATCCTACCCGTCAGCTAACTTCGTCGGCTAAAGCGAAGGAGGTCATAGGACCGCCTATTTCGGGAGCCTTTTTTGCACGCTTTTTGTGGCAATAGAGCTATTCGATGTTTTCGCAGGTCTTTTTATTATGCCTTTAAACAGATTAGAAAGAGATTGTTGATTAAAAGTCATACAGTAGGGATGATCATTTGAGAATGACAAAAAATTTATTGGATCCGCCAAAAATACTTGTACTCGGCTTCGCCATCCTGATACTTATCGGGGCCTATTTATTGACCCTGCCGATTTCCACGGAAAATGGCCATGGTCTTTCTTTTCTGGATGCTTTATTCACCTCGACTTCCGCTACATGTGTAACAGGACTGGTCGTTGTGGATACGGGATCGACCTTCACCACTTTTGGTGAGTTGGTCATCTTAACACTGATTCAGGTAGGCGGATTAGGGTTCATGACATTTGCGACGTTTTTCTTTTTATTATTAGGCAAAAAGATTTCTTTAAAAGGGAGGTTAGTTCTGCAGGAGTCGTTAAATAATCTATCCATGGCGGGTGTAGTCAGATTAGTGAAACGGCTTTTAATTTTCACGGCCATCATTGAAGGCATGGGTGCCCTTATCTTATCGATTCGCTTTTCTTTTGACATGCCAACCGGCAAGGCGATCTATTACGGTGTTTTTCATTCCGTCTCGAATTTCAATAATGCCGGCTTTGATTTAATGGGGGAATTCAGGAGTTTGACCCCATATGTATCGGATCCATTCGTAACCCTTACCGTTGCCTTCCTCATCACGTTTGGCGGGATAGGCTTTATCGTGATGAATGAACTATACGAATATCGGAATACACATCGTTTATCCGTACATACGAAGATCGTTCTGACGACTAGCTTGACCCTTACGATTGCCGGCGCGATTTTAATCTTTTTATTCGAGTACGGCAATGCCAAGACATTGCAGCCTTTATCTTTCATGGGTAAAATGCTGTCGTCTTTATTTCAATCGGTATCACCACGGACGGCAGGCTCCAACACTCTGAATATCCCTGATTTAACTCAGCCTGCATTACTGCTCATCATTTTCTTGATGTTCGTTGGGGCATCACCCGGATCGACTGGCGGCGGGATTAAAACGACAACATTGGCGACGATTGTCGGAACGGTTTGGTCACAGATCAAAGGTAAGGGTGATGTGGTCTTGTTCCGTCACCGCATCGTGAGTGAAACGATCTTTAAAGCATTATCCGTTACGTTCATTGGTGTATTCATGGTTTCCATCATCTCCATTCTGCTGACCATCACTGAAAGCGGAACTGATTTCTTGATGATTTTGTTCGAAGCCACTTCAGCATTCGCCACCGTGGGACTTTCAATGGGTTTGACCCCGGAATTATCACCGGTTGGCCGGATGCTCATCATTTTCACGATGTTTGCAGGCCGTGTTGGCCCTTTGACTTTGGCCTTTGCTATCGCCATGAGGCGCAAGCCAGATCCGTTCCGACGTCCAAAAGGGAAAATCATGATTGGATAATAATGAATGAAGGAGTGTAAAAGATGGGAAAACGACAATACGCCGTAATAGGTTTAGGCAGATTCGGAACCAGTGTGGCCCATAGATTATATACGGCAGGCCAAGAGGTTTTGGGTATTGATGTGAACGAGGAAAGAGTCGAGAATGCGGAACTGAACGTTACCCATGCCGTCATGGCGGATACGACCGAAGAAGAGACATTGAAAGCAATCGGAATCCGTAATTTCGATTGTGTCATCGTAGCCATCGGAAATGACATGCAATCGAGCATTTTAACTACCTTGCTTTTAAAAGAGCTTGGGATCAAAAAGGTCATTGCCAAGGCACTTAATAAAAATCACGGTCAGGTGCTCACAAAAGTCGGTGCCGACTGGGTCATCTACCCTGAGAGGGATATGGGGGAACGGGTCGCGAACCAGCTCCTTTCCCCTAACATGCTGAACTACATAGAGCTTTCTAAAGAATACAATATCGAGGAAATCATCCTCCCCATGAGCATGAAGGGAAAAAGCCTCAGGGAGCTTGATTTACGGGCAAAATATAATATCAGCGTCATTGCCATCGTGAGTAATGGAGAAATTATAATAGCACCGTCACCGGATCAGGATATCCATGAAAAAGATATGCTTTTAGTGGTTGGCAATAAAGAAGATCTGGCCGTCTTTGCCAATATTGAATAAAATCCGGCAGGTTCCGGCTCTTGCTCCTTTTGAAGGCTAATACATACGAGAAGACCGCCATATGGAGGTCTTCTCGATGAAATGTATAACGAACATGCCCGAGCCCAGGGTATGTATGTATTATTTTATCGTACTGATCGCTTGGGCAAGAGTGGACTTTATCGTCACTTTATCAAAAGGCAATTGAAGCTTAACGGCAGTCATGGCTATTTCCGGTCGAAGTCCTGAAAGGGTTGTTTGAATTCCGATCAAATGCAAGGATTCAATCAATTGAGACAACTGGTGTGCGGATCCGCTATCTATTGAATGAACGCCGGATAGGTCAATGAAAAGTCTGGTGACATTTTTTTCAGCGCACTTTTGTAAGGTGTTTTCAAGCAAGGACATGCCCCTCGTCGTGTCAATATCGCCTATCAGGGGAAGCAATGCCGTGTTATCTTTAAGGGAAATGATGGGTGTGCTCAATTCATCGATCGTTGCCTGTTGGGCTTTCATGATTTTATTGGCATACCTATGATTCGCTTCCGTAAACCTCTCCATCACTTCACTGAACACCTTCACCACTATCCGATACCAGGAGTTTATTTCCTCCTGTGTATATTGATCTCCATGCAATTTCACAAACCGGTCAATATAACCCAGGTATTGCTCTTGCGTACGGAAAAACTCCCTCAATATAAAATAGATGGGTGTGTTTAAATGCTGCTCATCCTGACCGATCGCTTCAATCCAATCACCAAGCTGCTTAAAGAATTCCCTCTCCTCTGTATCAAAGACCTGAAAGAAACGTAAATGGAATTCATTATTTTGCTGCTTAAGTTTTTTAATCACTTTGGGATCGGTTGAGCAATATACACCAGTACTATCACTTTTATTCAAGGATGCGTACCAATCCTCAGTCAATTGTGCTGCCACACCCAATAAAAAGGCATATAATTCTTTATTTACGTGCATAAACTCCTCCTATTTAGTTTTTTATAAAAAGCAATCGATAAATCTAATTTATCAAAACAGCAAGCATCAAAGACAACCTCTTCCATACTTAAAACCTTATGCTCTCTGATTCCTGATGGCTCCCTCTTTCCATATACCTTCCCAGCTGTTTTTGAAACCATGTTTTTTAAAAAAAGATCAGCAAAAGCCTTCTCTATCATTCTGGTAAATACCCGTTCCTAAAACTTTATAGTGTTGTTATAGTTTACCATTTTTATTTTTTGTTAACAATTTCCACACAAAAAAGGACCTGATCCCAGATCCTTCGGTTTAAAACCATTTCTCCTTCTCATTTCATAAATAAAGCCGTCCATAAACCTTGCACCCCAAAGGTTTCATCCGATTGTTCCATTTTCCTCATTTTCCGTATTTCCACCACTTCGAATTCCTTGAAGATCATTCTGAGTTTTTCTTCAGTAAAACCTAAACCGCCTTTAAGGCTTCTTTGCCTATATACTTCCCAATCTGAAATATCGGAACCACCCAATATGCCGCCTTCGACAAAACAAGTGATCGAATAGAACCCCTTAGGCCTTAACGCCTTTTTCACCATCTCCAAATAATTCATCCTTCGATGTGGGGCAATATGGTGAAAACAACCTGAATCATATACGAAGTCATATTGTCCTTTTGCAATATCCAAATCAAATATATTCTCTTGAATGAAGTTCACTTGGACATTTTTATCTCCTGCCCGTTCTTTTCCCCATTCAAGGGCTTCCTTCGAAAGGTCCACCGCATCAACCGAACAGCCCTTTTGAGCAAGGTAAATGGCATTTCTGCCAGGTCCGCATCCAAGCTCAAGAACCTTTCCTGGCCCAATTAACCCACCATCAAAATATGAAACCAAATTCTCATCAGGGAAATTTTCGAAAAATGGAACCCCTTTTGAGCGGTCTTCATAAAAACCATTCCAGAATCCAGTTGGTTCACGCAATAATGAGTCCAGCATGTTCAATAGATCTTCATAGGCTGTAATCGTCTCCGACAAAACCATCACCTCTTCCATTTTATCCCACGATTTAATTATACTGATTTCGCCCGGTGCCTCTGTAACAGCCGCATCAAAAATTCGTTACATATGACGTTCAGACACCATTGGACCTTGTTGTTTATATAATGTTCACTGGAATTTAAAGGTATCAATGATGCATGCGAACTGCCTTCTGATGGTATGATCCGTTCTTACTCCATAACCCGATGATCAGCTCATTAACCATGTTAGTGAAGACATGGGTTTTATACATGCATGTCAAATATTACATGCTCTTTACAGCGTATCCGGTTTAGCTTCAAAAAACAAAACTCAGCTCTATCTGGTATCCTGATGTCCTCATAACCGTTTAATGATGATTATCTTTCTATACATTCCATTCAACATGATCGGCCGATCTTCTTCAATTTCCATAATATCCCCATGTCCACTGAACAAGTCTTCAAACCTCAAGCCAATATCCGTTCCTAAAAATCGAATGATCGGCCTCAGAAGCTTTTTGGGCACTGAAAGCATTTCATCTTTAGAAATAAACTTATCGAATAGTATTATTTTCCCCTCGCCTTTTACAACCCTGATCATTTCCCGAAGACATTCATTGGCATCAGGTACGACGGAAAGAACCAAACTTCCCACTACATAGTCAAACGATTCATTAGTGAATTCCATATGCTGTGCATCCATCTCGAGGAACTTGATCGATGCATCATCAAACTTCCCCATCGCTTTTTTTAACATATCCGCTGACAGGTCTATTGCCGTTATCTCAAGGTCAAGGTTTTTGATCAACTCCAAATCGGCCCCCGTACCTACGCCCACAAACAGGACCTTTGCATGATCATGAAAATCCAGCTCTTCAAACATACTTTTCCTGGCATCTAAAAAGAGATGAGAGTTGAAGATTTTGTCATAAACGGGCGACCAAAATTTATAAACCACTTTATTCCACGAATTATTCAACATGCCCACCCCCTTACATACTTCTTCCATGAAACATCATAAATCCCTTCCAAGCGGATGGAAAATTAGTACAATTAAAAAGTATGCGATGCAGTGATTCACGAAAATTGGCATGTTTCTTTTCATAAACCCTCCAAATCTGTAGGATCTATAGTAACCAAACTACCTTGACTGTCATAGTAATATACTATAAGATATACCAAAGGAGGTGAGGATTTGGTTCAACGACAACTATCCTCTGACTTGCTTCGCGGACATGTAGATACGATGATTCTAAAACTCCTGCAAAGTGGCGATAAATATGGTTATGAAATCAGCAAACTGATATATACGAATTCCAACGAGCAATATGAAATTAAGGAAGCGACGATGTACTCCAGCCTAAAACGACTGGAAAAGGATGGATGCATCATCTCTTATTGGGGAGATGCCACACAAGGCGGAAGAAGGAAATATTACAAAATCACCCCAATCGGGGAAAACACATATATCCAAAATAAAAATGACTGGGAGCAGGCCAAGCTAATACTTGAGCGCCTTCTCTAAGAAGGGAAGATGAAAGGTGATTGAAAAACTGAATGCACATGTTCATGGCATTTTTGCTCCGTACAAAAGTGCAAAAACAGCAACGGAATTGGAAGAAGAACTGCTGCAAAACTTACTGGAAAAATACAATGACCATAGAAGGAATGGTGCCAGCGAGCAGGAAGCGTATAAACTGACTGTGGATTCGATTGGGGAGGTATCAGAGCTCATGGAATCACTCAATCTGCAATACAATGTGCTTGAGCAGGCGATAAACATGGACTATTCCAGGCAACGCTTATTGGATTCCGACTTCCGCTCGGTTTCGGTGCATGATGGGAAGTTTAATTTCTGCGATTTAAGCCGTTCTGACTTCAGCCATTCCGACCTGACGAACAGCACATTTAAAAGCAGTAACTTAGATCATTGCATCTTTGAAAATGCCAATTTAACTGGCACATTATTTAAAAGTGCCAATTTAAAAGGCGTAACTTTCAAGAACAGCATTTATAATAAAACACATTTTAAAAGCTGTAATTTATCTGGACTTATATTCGATGGGGAAACTTTCAAACAAACCATTTTCGAAGGCTCTTCATTGAGAAAGGCATCATTCCGCGATGCCACCCTCATCAATGTTCAATTTCGGATGTCCGATTTAAAGAAAATCGACTTTACAGGAGCTTCGATGGATAAACTCACTTACAACTTTTTACATGGAGCAAAGGTTGATCTTAGCGGCGTGACCCTCATCTAAAGGACAGCGATTGGCGCTTCCACCCCGTGTTTCTGATCTACAATAACCCTGTGCTAAGACACGTAACGTCTTGGCACAGGGTTTTTTCAATATACTTTTTTTCAGACTTATATCTCAGTATGAACCTTTAGACTTCCACTTCAAATTCTTTAACGTAGACAGCATTCCCGGTGATTTCAATATCGTATGTGCCATCGTTCTTGGTAGCTGTAACGTGAACTCTGCCATCCTTTCCGATTTCATGTCCCTGTTCGATTAACAGATGCACCTCATCTTCAAGATCACCCTTTATGTATTTTGCATAATAAGCGCCCATTACACCTGAAGCCGTTCCTGTAACCGGGTCTTCAAGCGTACCTGAAAAGGGCGAGGAAAAATGCCGGGCATGCATATGGGCATCATTATCGTACGTTTCCAGGCAAAAGGGATGAACGGAAGCTCTTGGCATTTCCTTTAATAATTGCGGAAACAGGCTATTGTTTGCCTTCATCCTTTTAAATGAACTTCTTTCCTTTACCGGAACCAGTAAAGTCCATAAACCTGTACTTCCATAAACAATAGGTAATTCACTTTCCAGATCTTCTATATCAAGGCCGAGAGAACTGGCTAAGCCAGCTTTATCTCCGTTAAACGCTTCAAACTGCGGCGCGGCCTGTTTCATCGTAATATATATATCAGGCCCCGCCGTCGCATGGATCTTGATTGGCAATATTCCCGCTCCTGTTTCAATCATCAGCTCATCTTTATCCAATAATCCCCTGGTCTTCAGTGCATGGATGGTAGCCATTGTCGCGTGTCCGCAAAGATTCATTTCGTGTCCCGGTGTAAAATAACGGATCCTAAGATCGGCAATATCGGATTTCATCGGAAAAGAGGTTTCATTGAACCCCACCTTCATCGCTATATCCTGCATTTCCTTTTCGGTCAGTCCATCCGGATCTAAAACCACACCTGCCGGATTTCCTTTATTCGGTTTACTGCTGAACGCATCGTAATGAAAAACCCTTACCGTTTTCAAATCTAACATCTCCTATTAAATGATGGTGCTTCACTTGAATAGTAATTCTATATCTCTATCCATATTCCCTTTTCGTCCTATAGTAAGTGAAACAACCATTGATTTTATTTTCTGACTATTATACAATTACTCAAATTCATCAAATGTAAAATTCCATGAAGGGAAGGAGTACGTCATCGTTCTGTTCCAAAGAGAGCTGGTGCTTTGCTGAAAGCCAGTGTCCAGAATCTGACCGAATATCATCCCCGAGAAGTAAAGCCGAAGCTTCAGTAAGCTTTACCGGTTTCCCCCGTTAAATGGGATGTGTGTTTAATTATTAAACAAGAGTGGTGCCGCGAGTTCAAATCTCGTCTCTTAATGAGACGGGATTTTTTGTATGTAAACCAATCAATGAAAATATCGGGAAAGCGGGTGCAGGAGTCATGCAGACACTATTATTCGTAACGGATTTATACTATGAGGCAAAAGGAAGAAATTATTATGAGGAGGATTTGTTCCTTACCTCGAAGCTTAGGGAGGATTTTCAGTTAGTGCTTTGCCATCCTGAAGACATTGAAACGTTTGAAAAGGATTTTGACTTGATCGTCTTTCGAAATGCCGGTCCAGTAGCCAATTTTAAAGACAAGTATCTAGCATTCCGTAATAGAGTGGCTRCTGGCCATTTGAAAACATACAACTCATTTGTTGGAAAAGCTGATATGAACGGGAAGGAATACTTAATTGAACTGACGAATGCACAATTCCCTGTCATTCCGACCATCGATACACTTGAATCTTTACATAAACTTCCCAATGTGGAAACGTATATAGTGAAGCCTAAAGATGGCGCGGATTCCATCGGTTTGGAATTTGCCGCGAAAGAAGAATTGGGAGATAAAATGGATGCAAAATCAAAGAACACATTGGTACAGCCATTTATCAACTTTGAGTATGAAGTCTCTTTTTATTTTATCGATAAGGAATTTCAATACGCCCTTTATGCGCCTGATAAAGAGAAAAGATGGGAATTAAAAGAATATGTCCCTACTGAAGCAGACCTGGCTTTTGCTAAACGATTTATTGATTGGAACAATCTTGATTGGGGCATCCAACGAGTAGATGCCTGTCGGAATGAGCAAGGTGAACTTTTATTAGTAGAGCTGGAAGATTTAAATCCGTACCTTTCCCTATTGGAATTAACCGAAGAAACACGTCAAAATTTTGTAAAAGCCCTGAAAAAATCAATCTGGAAAGCTCTTCAAGCTTAGAATGAAAACTGCCGTATTACTGGCTAGCCAAGACCCGACACAGCAGGCGCTTGGGGCTTTCAGACAGTTGGCGGAAAGGGGGCGGGTTTCTGAAAACAGCTGCAACTTCTTCAAATAAAAAAACTGCAGGCAAACTCGTTTTTTTTCTTCGAGTTTGTCTACAGTCCGAAATGACTACCGAGTCCCAAGGGACCATTAATTCATTTGAGATTTATGCCATTTCCACGCACTTTCAATGATTTCTTCCAAATTTATCGATGCCTTCCAACCGAGTTCTTCATATATCTTGTCGGCCGAAGCAACCAGGCGGGCTGGATCTCCAGGGCGACGGTCTGCATACTCAACTGTCGGTTTAACTCCTGTGACTTTTTCGCAAGTGTCGATTACATCCTTAACCGAAAATCCTTTTCCATTCCCAAGGTTGTAGATGGCTGTATCCTTCTTCCCGGTTAATAGGGCTTGAAGCGCGATTATATGAGCTTGGGCTAGATCCGTTACATGGATATAATCGCGAATGCATGTGCCATCTTCTGTGTCATAGTCCGTACCAAACACGGAAATCTTCTCACGTTGACCTAATAAATGCTGTAAAATGATTGGAATCAGGTGTGTTTCCGGATCATGGCTTTCACCGATTTCTGCTGACGCATGTGCTCCGGCCGCATTGAAGTAACGCAAGACGACATAATGAAGTCCATATGCCTTTGCAAAGTCCCCTAAGATCTGTTCCACCATCAATTTAGAGCGGCCATATGGGTTAATCGGATTCGTTGGCTGATCTTCATCAATCATATCCACATTTGGTATCCCGTACGTAGCTGCCGTTGATGAAAAAATGAAATTCTTAACATCATGTTTAAGCATGGTATTCAATAATGTAAGAGTTGCACCTACATTATTATCATAGTATTTATAAGGATCTTGAACAGACTCCCCGACCAAGCTATTAGCGGCAAAGTGCATGACCGCTTTAATCGGGTACTTAAGGAAAATTTCATTCAAGACCGCTTCGTCCCCTAAATTCCCTTCCACCAAGGTGGCCTTCGAATCAACCAGCGAACGAAATCCAGTTGAGAGATTATCCAGAATGACAACCTCTTCAGTTTTCACTAACTCTTTTACAAGATGACTTCCAATATATCCTGCACCGCCAACGACCAAAATCATATAGTATTACCCCTTTTACTTTAAGCTTGAATGAATCTTTAAATCTCGCATATGTCATTAGTGGGAGGTCTAATTATAAGGACCTCCCTCGTTTTATAAGCATTTATTGAAGGTTTCCATGGCCAGTCCATTATATTGGGTGTAATCAAACTTCGCTAGTTCAGGATTATCATCACTAACCATGGTAGATAAGCCCTTTTCCAGTCCATCTATGCTATTTTCGACAAGCAAACCATATTTACCGTTTTCCAAAACGGTCCGGTTAGCCACTATATCAGTAGCCATGATTTTCATTCCTAAGGTCATTGCCTCCAATAATACCATAGGCTGGCCTTCATAATGTGAGGAAAGAACGAAGCAGTCACATTTTTCCATGAACGAAAATGGATTTTCAAGCTGACCCAAAAGATGAATGGAATGATTTAAGTCCAGCTCATCAATGATTGCCTGCAAATCTTCCTTTAAAGGTCCTTGTCCTAAAATATACAGTTTACTATTTTTGTGTTTCCCATGAAAGCCTGCGAATGCACGAATCAAATTATCTTGCCCTTTTTCAGGGGATAACCTTCCCATATTGACAAAGTTAAAATCATTTTTATCAGGATATGGAACGAATTGATCATTCACTTCCAACCCATGGACCTCTTGTACGATTAACGCCTGTCTATCGATCCAGCCTATAGATACCCCATCCAATGATATATGGGCATACGTACCAAGTTGAGTAACCGCTTCTTTATCGAATTCAACGATCCGGCCATTAAAGGATGGCCCATTCTCCAAGACCATGGCATCTTGCAGCCCATAAGGCTTATCCCATATATGATAATCGCCTAATTTAATTTCGGCAGTGCCGCGCACTTCCCGTTCCTTTAACACCATTGGCTCTTCTATCATTTCAAATGCTCCAGTATTTAGCCAGCCTATTATCTTATTGTCTATCTCGAAAAGGTAATAGCCGCCTTTGTTGGTTCTATTATACTTGATGATTCTGACGATTTGCCCTTCAAAATCGATTGCCTTGCTCACTCTTTTAGCCTTGTAGTTCGGATATGCCTTCGTCCAGATTGTATGATCTTCCGGGTTGGTTATTTTACCGTACTTCTGATTACCGGTGTTTATTTCCTTCAGCGTTCTATTCTCGATCTTATCGATGAACTTTTTATTGTTTTTATAGTTTCTCGATATTATATATTTTCTTTTCATCATGATTTGCAGCTTGTCATTATAGCTCATGTCTTCATTGATTGTACAATGTTCAAGCACGGATAAAGCCGAATTATCTATCCAGCCTATGATCTTGTCTTTTACTGATATTCTGCTATAAATCGAATGCTGGGTTTTTGCTTCCCTATCGACTTTTACAATGATCCCTTTAAAATCATGACTGCCGGAAACTTTGTACGTTCCTTCAACTTTATACGGCAAGGACCAAATATAGTTCGATCGAGGTCTTACTAACCTTGCTATTTTATCCAATTCTTTTTCATAAATGATGCTGTCTGGCAGAAGCTCCACAGCTTCTTCACTAATCCAGCCTATTATTTGATTGTCATGACTGAATTTATAAAAAGTCTTTTGATCAGCATGGGTTTTCCTCGAAATCACGATTTCAGCACCTTCAAATCGTTCTTCCAATGGAAATTGAGCGGCATTCGAAATTCCCGGAAGGGTATTCCAAACAGGATGATCCTTGACATCCCTTAAAATCGCCCTCGCTTTGAAGTTTTCTGTGATCATCGCCTTTTCATCATTTTCGCTACCTTCAGGCTCATTTGACTCGATTTGAAGGATTTTATCCGGGTTGATGGAATTCATTACATAATCAAATTTATCGAAGTCTGCATACTCCAATAGATTCTTTCGGTTTAATTCCATCGTTCCCTCAGACACGCTTACCAGTTTATCAAATCGATTGTATACCGAAAAAATCCCCCTTAGATTAATCCGGTGCGGTCTCTTTCCGTTAATGATGCGTTCACTATCAGAAAGCAAATCATTATGCATATAACAAACTTTCTTTTTTGCATCCGCCGCAAGCAGATATTTAGCCCAATAATGGCTATAACCGCTAAAATCGATAACAAAATCAAACTTTGTTTTGCCGAATAAACGTGCATGCTCTCTAATATAGGCATTTTCCGGGTAAAGCTTCTTCCCTAAGAAACCTCTTTCCCCTCTGTTATGGATGAATTTATCTTTATAGACTTCCAGTATGTTATAAACAGGCAAGCCAGGTTTGAATAGAAAACGCACATTCTTATTAACCTTGCCCATATTTTTCAAAACCTCGTATGAGTGAGGAGTGCCCGTAAAACAGCTGACATCATATTTATCATAATCAATATTATTCATTAAGTTAAGGAAAGAGGATGTAATCCCGTTATCCCTCAAACCGCCCGGATAAATTAATATTTTTTCCTTTGCAGAATCCAGCCCGGTAATTATGTTTAGTTGTTTCGTAGACTTATTGAATATATTTTTGACTATTCTCTCTGTTACTTTTCCATCCTCATGGTTCGTGAACTTTTCCTGCATTTTTTTATATTTATCGGAATATCTCAATTTCACATCTTTAATATCTTTAATGGCTAGCGCCAATTCTTTTGAGTTAAAAAGCATGGGTCCCGGAAGTTCGTCATTTTGGAGATATTGTCCCCTTTGCTCTGCATAAACGTCCGTATCCCAAGTGTAAAATAGAATGGGCTTATCGGTAACAAGGTAATCAAAGAAAATGCTGGAATAATCCGTGATAAGCAAATCGACTGCAGCAAGCAATTCATTTGTATCCACATGGTCTGGTATTAGCCGATCCTTGATTTCCGAATGCTTGGCCGCTTCTTTATATAGAAATGGATGCACCTTAATTAATAAGTTATATTGTTCACCGATTTGACTTTGTAAATAATGAATATCAGCAATGATTTGAAGAAGATCATTATCCACCTTGGCCAGGTTCGTCCCCTTCCAAGTCGGGGCATATAAAATATTTTCCTTAGCATCACTGATTTTCAAACCCAGGGTCCTTAAATAATCCTTATACTCCCCCGGATTCGTATTCAGCGTCAAATCGATCCTCGGATATCCTTCTTCTATTATTTCACCTTTATACAATCCATTTAACTTATAGCTATGTGTAAATATGTTGGTAGTATGGGCATTAGGGCTCAAAATGAAATCTGCACTCAAGAAGTTCCTGACCACGTTTTGAGAGACCGAAGGGTTACCGGGTATATCAAAGCCCATATTCTTAAGGGGCGTTCCATGCCAGGTATTGATGTAAATTTGATCGCTTTTAGGGATGAAGAAAGACTGGAATGTGGAATTATTGATTAAATACTCACTTGTCGCCAACCACTTTAAATATTCCTTTGAATTACGTTGAACAAATTGAACATTCGGCATATCCTTATACTTCGCCATTACACCTGAGAGGACACTGAAATCCTGGATGGACCAAATGTGCACAAAATCTTGATAGTCCTGATTTTCCAGCATATATTTAAACATCGCGTATGGATTGTCGGTCATACTGTTTCCATCACGGCTCTCATATAGAATGGTGTTTTTTTGAATGCTTAATTTCTCATAATACTTTGCATATCTATTTACACGCTGATGATTTTCCTTTAATAGGAAATTAACAATAGGCTGTTTAAGGAAATCGACTTTTCTTTTTATTACCTTCTTATTCACTAAATAGGCATCCCCTTTTATGGATTTATATTCACCATTCAAAATTATGTTTGCATTTCAGTAACCAAAAATAACAACTATGAATGATCAATAGTTGGAGATTTTTTCTAAACTAATTACTCTATTAAATTAAAAGATCACTTTTCCACTGCCTTGTGCATTTCGAGGATATTTTCCATTACTTTTAAAATGTCGTCTCTTAATTCGGGACGTTGCAGGGCAAATTCAATTGTCGTTTTCACAAAACCATCGACAACTCCGACATCATAGCGTTTCCCTTCAAAATCATAAGCGAAGACACTTTGGATTTCATTCAGTTTTTGGATGGCATCCGTTAACTGGATTTCACCGCCAGCCCCTGTTTCCTGCTTGGCCAGGAAATCGAATATTTCCGGAGTCAGTATGTATCTTCCCATTATGGCTAAGTTGGATGGTGCCGTTCCTTGCTTTGGTTTTTCGACGAAACGGTTCACTTCGTATCTCCTGCCCTCTTGCGTAAGCGGGTCGATGATGCCATATCTATGTGTTTCGCTCTCATTCACCGGCTGCACACCAATGATGGACGAACCTGTCGCATCATATTCGTTGATCAATTGACGCAGGGAGGGCACATCGCTTTCCACGATATCATCGCCTAAAAGGACGGCAAATGGCTCATCACCAATAAAGTTACGTGCACACCAAACAGCATGTCCGAGGCCTCTCGGTTCTTTTTGCCTAATGTAATGGATATTAGCCAAATTGGATGGGTATCGCACCTTCTCCAATAAATCGAATTTCCCTTTTTCACTTAAGTTATTCTCTAGTTCGTACGCATTATCAAAATGATCCTCTATCGCTCGTTTATTCTTTCCTGTGACAATGATTATATCTTCAATTCCCGCTTTCACGGCTTCTTCTATAATATATTGTATAGTTGGTTTATCGACTATTGGCAGCATTTCTTTAGGCATGGCCTTCGTTGCGGGCAAGAATCTGGTTCCCAATCCGGCTGCAGGTATAATGGCCTTTTTAACTTTTTTCATTCTTTGTAACTCCTTCATATTAGGATAAATCAACAAAACAACCCATTTTTTTCTGAATCATCCTTTTTATAGTAACATAGACTCTCTTTTTGTAAATATATTAACAGAAAAAATTCCTTCATTTGTAAACGCAACCAAAATATTTAAGGCCTTTCCCCAATTTTAAGGAAAAGGCCTTATTTTCTTACTTACAGCTCATAGATCTAAAGACTTATCAATTATTGATCATCTCACCCGCTTCAAATTTCCGCTTGGCTTCTTCCCTATCGGTGCCCACCGTCAGCTCTTTGATCCTCATCAGCGATGAAATATACATTAACGGCTTCCTTGGCGAGTATGCGCGATTCAGAAGTTTCTTTCGTAAAAAAAGACGTCACCCCAGAGGAGAGACGTCACTAAATTATTCAGCTTCGGCAACAACGGTAAAGCGTTGGTTGATGTGCTGCGGATTTTCAATTTCATCAAGTACTGCAAGAGCAAAATCGGCATAACTTACATAGCTTTCGCCCTTTGAGTTTACAAGAAGGTTGTCTTTACCCAGTTTATACCTGCCTGTTCTATTTCCTTGCGGATCAAAGAAGGCGGAAGGGCTGATGAAGGTCCATTGTATGTCAGTGGCGTTTTGCAGATCTCCAAGGTTCTTGGATTGATTAAACGCTGTTGCAAAGTATTCTTTAGGAAACTCAGGCGTATCCAGGACACGAATCGTTTTTGCTTCGTCAACAAAAAGGCTTCCAGCTCCGCCAACAACGATCAGTTTCGTTTGTGGAGCGCCTTTCATTGCTTCAATCAAGATTTTTCCTGCGTCCACATGCAGATGTTCTTTCCCCGGAGCAGCGCCAAATGCATTCACTACAACATCGAATTCTTTAATATCTTCTTCTTTCAGATCGAATACGTCTTTTTCCAATACGGAAGCTCCTTGAATTTGGACTCTAGCTTCATTCCTGACAATGGCCGTAACTTCATGTCCCCTAGTCAATGCTTCCTTTAAAATCAGACTTCCAGCTTTTCCGCTCGCACCAATAATACCGATTTTCATTTTACATTCCTCCTATATATTGTTTTTGAAATATTAATTGTAACTAAATTACTTACATGTAATAATATAAGTTACAGGTTAACGATTTGTCAACTTTATTATTTAGAGGTGTTTCGGAGATTATCCGCAGTTTGTCGATATATTGCAATTTTCGGAGATATATCCTGATTTTCGCTGATATATTGCCGTTTTTCGTCGATATAATCCGATTTTCGCTGATATATTGCCGATTTTCGTCAGTATAATCCGATTTTCGCTGGTATATTGCTGTTTTTCGTCGATATAATCCGATTTACGCAGGTATATCCTGTTTTTTCATCCGATATAAATAAAAACGCACCATTCCTTTTAGAATGGTGCGCTTCATTACATGCTGATTTTCTTTTTCATTAGCAGTGCCATGCAGATTGTGATGAGCGTAAAGGCGATGAATGACAAAAACGGGATCGTGATGAATMCTAGCCAATTTATATACTCACCTGAGCAGGGAACACCGCTTTGGCACATTTCGAAATGCTGTAGTGCTGGAATTTTTTGCAGACTATAGTGATACCCTGACACCGCCATGCCCAAAATCGATAATGGGAGGATGTATCGATAGATTTTCAGGTCCTGTTCATAAAAGGCCCGGCCCAATAAGATGACGAGCGGGTACATCAGGATCCTTTGGTACCAACAAAAGGTGCAGGGTACATAATGGAGAATCTCACTAAAGTAGAGACTTCCGGCAGTGGCGATGATGGACAGGATCCAAGAAAATAATAGAGGCTTGTTCATCACTATTTCTCCTTCGCTGCATCATCAACCATTTTCACTAAATCATCGATTGTATTTCCTTCAAACTTCTTGCCATTGACAAATAAGGAAGGTGTTCCAGTAACACCTAATTCGTCGGCCAACTCCATATCCTTGTTCCATTGGTCCTCGGACTTTTTGGCTTTAAACGAGGTAACGACTTTTTTCACATCTTTGTCATTTGCGATTTCTTTCAATGTTTCTTCTAAGAATTTGTCCGTAAAGACATCTTCCTTTTCATATTTCAAGTCAGCTGGCTGCTTATCGAACAAAAGCTCATGAAATTCCCAAAAGGTCTCATTGCCTAATTCCTGATAAACACTTTCCGCGAATTTAGCGGATCTGGTTGAATCGACGTTAATGAACGAATAATTCATGAAATAAAATTGCGCTTTTCCTGTATCAATCAATTCACTTTGTATAGAAGGGAAGAATTGCTTCTCGAATGTCTTACAGACTGGACATTTATAGTCCCCAAATTCCACTATTTGGACAGGAGCCGATTTTTCTCCCAAATATGGTTGTGATTTATAATCGATTTCATTAACGGCTGTATCTTCGTCTTTTTTCCCATTTGCTAAAAATATAAAGCCAATAATGATTACAGCGATTAACCCGATGATCCAAAACGTGAATGCAGAAGATTGTTTTTGATTACCCTTTTTTTTATTAGCCATCATATACCTCCATCACTTGTAGTTGTGTCGATATTCCTTATCCAGCCATGGCGGCCGATTTCAGTTCCCCCTTTCCCGCACCTTTCACCTGTAACTGATTCATTTACACGTTATAATATAAGTTTCACCATGCTTGTTTGTCAATTACACATACCTTTTATTTTTGCCTTTGCAGCAACGGCGTGACTTGACAAGGAAACGGTTAATGGATAAATATTATTCTTGCAGACCATTATAACTTGTAACCACTTGAATTACATGTTAAATAATTTATACTATATAGGAATAGAGATTTTAAAGGAGAGAAAAAAGAGATGTCCATCAGTACCCGCTTTTCCGTAGGAATCCATATATTATCTCTTTTAGAAATAAACAAAGAAGGCGTTAACACTTCCGATTTTATTGCAAAAAGTGTAAACACCAACCCAGCCTTAATCAGAAAAATCACTGGCATGCTGAAGAATGCAGGTTTAGTTAACGTTCGGCCGGGTATCGCAGGAGCGACATTGGCCAAGGAATTGTCTGATATCACTTTGCTCGATGTTTATCACGCTGTCAACATTGTCTCCGATAAAGAATTATTTGGAATTCATGAAAATCCTAATCCAGCATGCACCGTTGGAAGAAATATACAAGATACAATAGAACCCATCTTTTCCGTTGCTGAACTTGCCTTGGAAAAGGCGTTGGGAGCGGTGACGATCGAGGATGTCGTCAAGGGGATTCTGGAAAAGGATAAAACTGAGTAGCGAAAAAACACATGAGCCGGACTCATGTGTTTTTTCCTGTTATTTATACTTAGGAACCTCAATCGTCAATTTATACGAATCTAATAAACTATATAAATTATAAATCTGTTTCACTTGTTTTGTTGCCCAGCCAATATCAGTCGCATACTGGTGTGATGCATATCCATATTTCTCTGCAGCTGTAGGATTCCACCTCATTTTATAAAGCGTGTCCTGCCCAGCAGAGATATATCCTTTGGCGATGAATTCAGCACCGCCTATGATGGCCGCTTCCGGGGTGAACCAGCCCGCATTATAGGCGTATTGAGCGCCGCTGCTTAGCGCCGTTCCGTCAAACGCCCCGACTCCATACATATTATAGACCGTTTTCCCGTTCACCTTTACGCCAGTCGCTAATGGAGAAGTGCCATTCCCGGTCTCCAGCAAAGCATGTGAAATCAGGTAGATTTCATTGACCCCGTATTTTTCCCCTGCCGCAGTGAAGGTTGCCGCTTTGCCTTGTAGTATCCCTTTGCCTGAAAGGATTCTATCATTCACTTCAGAAACGTTCATGTTGGTGACTTGGGAGAGCTTGACGAATTGGAATGAATGGACTGGATCATTCACGAAATTATTTGGGTTAAGATTATATTCTATATCTTCCGGACTGGCATTTACCCATGTCTTGTTATAGTCCACCTCATACCAATAATATCCGTCAGAGCCCCTTACTTTTGATTTAATGGTCAATGATTGATAATTGCTTACAGGGCCGACTGCCCAATAATTCGATCCAGCTCCGCCCCTGACACGCCATCCGGTTCCTTTAACGGTACCTTTTGTTGAATTGATTAAAGTTAATCCATCTTCGCGTATGTAGGTTTTATACTTCTTATCCGTCTGACCGTTTACGGCCATTTGAATTCCAACCATCTTTTCCATCGTAAGATTATACTCTTTATCGATCCTGATTATCGATCCATTCGAGCTTCCCGGACCTTCCGGTGCTTTGGCCGTTAAATATTGCGTACTGACATATCCGGTTTTTCCATTGGCCGTGACTCTTGACCAGCCATTAGACTCTGAATACACCGTTACGGTCGTATTATTTACGAGCTTGGCTATAATTGAAGCGGAAGCCGATGCTGCTGAACGCATATTCAGACTCGAGCCATCACTTACATTTACATATTTAACTAATGTGTTTGCTTCTCCATCTGGATTCAGTCCCGGTACAGAACCTGGCTTCGTTGCTGATAGATATTTCGTACTGACATAACCTTCTCCGCCATACGCTTTAATTTTTGACCAGCCATTTGATTCCGAGATGACTTCTACCTCTACACCCCTTGCCAATTTCACAATGACGGAAGCACTATCCGACGGCTTATTCCGCATATTCAGTGAACCCGAGCTGACATTTACATATTTGGTTGTCGTTATTTCAGGTATGGATGGTTTGGAGTCCGTTCCAGGCTTTGCCGTTGAGAGGTAGTCAGTACTGACATATCCATCCTTCCCATTTGCCTTGATTTTCGCCCAGCCTTTGGATTCCGAATAGACCGTCACTTCCGTTCCTTTTGACAGCTTTGCGACTATGCTCGCACTTTCCGACCCGCTTTTTCTCATATTGAGCGTTCCAGAGCTTACGTTTACATATTTCGTCGTCGTTTTTTCAGGCGTGACTGCCGTTGATCCCGTTCCTGGTTTTGTTGTCGATAGATATTTGGTACTGACATACCCATCCTTTCCATTTGCCTTGATTTTCGCCCAGCCTTTGGATTCCGAATACACCGTCACTTCCGTTCCTTTTGACAGCTTTGCGACTATGCTGGCGCTTTCCGATCCGCTTTTTCTCATATTGAGCGTTCCAGAGCTCACGTTCACATATTTCGTCGTCGTTTTTTMTGGCGTGACTGCCGTTGATCCCGAGCCCGGCTTTGTAGCAGATAGATATTTGGTACTGACATGGCCCTCTTTTCCATTGGCCTTGATCTTCGCCCAGCCTTTGGATTCCGAATACACCGTCACTTTCGTTCCTTTTGACAGCTTTGCGACTATGCTAGCGCTTTCCGATCCGCTTTTTCTCATATTGAGCGTTCCAGAGCTTACGTTTACATATTTCGTTGTCGGTTTTACAGGGGTGGCTGCCGTTGATACCGATCCCGGCTTAGAAGCAGACAGATATTTCGTGCTGACATATCCGTCCTTTCCATTGGCTTTGACTTTCGCCCAGCCATTGGATTCCGAATACACCGTCACTTTCGTTCCTTTTGAAAGGATGGCAACTATGCTTGCGGTAGCCTTTCCACTTTTTCGCATATTGAGTGATCCCGTGCTCACATTCACATATTTCGTTGTCGTTTTAACCGTTGCCGCAGCTTTGGTCACTGTTCCTGGCTTCGTTGCCGATAGATACTTCGTGCTGACAAATCCATCCTTTCCATTGGCTTTGATTTTCGCCCAGCCTTTGGATTCCGAATAGACCGTTACCTGTGTGCCTCTTGTCAGCTTTGCGACTATGCTGGCACTATCACTCCCGCTTTTTCGCATATTAAGTGAACCTGTGCTCACATTCACATATTTCGTTGTCGTTTTAACGGTCGCCGCAGCCTTTTTTACCGCTCCAGGCTTCGTTGCCGATAGATACTTGGTACTGACATATCCTTCTTTTCCATTGGCCTTGATCTTCGCCCAGCCTTTGGATTCCGAATACACCGTCACCTGTATACCCCTTGTCAGCTTTGCGACTATGCTGGCACTATCACTCCCGCTTTTTCGCATATTAAGTGAACCTGTGCTCACATTCACATATTTAGTTGTCGTTTTAATGGTTACTGCTGTTTTCGTTAAAGTCCCTGGCTTCGTTGCCGATAAATACTTGGTACTGACATATCCTTCTTTTCCATTGGCCTTGATCTTCGCCCAGCCTTTGGATTCCGAATACACCGTCACCTGTGTGCCATTTGCCAGCTTTGCGACTATGCTGGCACCTTCCGCCCCGGTTTTTCTCATATTGAGCGATCCGGAATTCACCTGCACAAACATGACGTCCTCAATATTGGCCTGTTCGGCATGTAGTGGAGCTGCAGATATTTTTTCTTCGAAAGCAACTGTGGACAACACTGCAAAACAGAAAGTTGGTATAATTAATTTCTTCATCCCATTCTCCCTACTAAAGAATTATATTTTTAACATTTATTTAAATATCGGTTAAAATCAGTATGATAATATAGGTAAATATGCTTATTCGTCTAAAATATAACATATTCCTTTAGATCTATAGGGAGATAAAAGCGATTGTAACACAATAGTAAACTAACAGACATTTAAGTAATTATATAGAAACATTTGCAATGAAACTTATGCGACAAGCAAATGATGACTATTAAGTATATTGATATAATTACTTGTCGCTCAAATTAATGCTAATTTAGACGAGCATCTTTCTGCCTAAATCGAATATATATAAAGGGTAGGCACACGATCCTTATATTTGACGGACCGAGGCAATGACCTATATAATTACTGTATATAACTTATAAGAATCCTTCTGTTAAGGGGAGTAGCTATACAATAAAGTCGTCAGTACAGGATTGAATCCTCGGCTTTATTGGCAACTGATTTTAGTTGTTTGCAAGACCTTGCCGATTATTTGGTGAGGTCTTTTAATTTAAGACGGTATAACCAATAATCGGTTATACCGTCTTTTTTGATTCGAAAAATTGCACAATAGAGGTGAAAAGTATGCAGAACTATAATGAATTAGCTCAAAGCGTTAAGATTTCCGATGATAAAAAGCATGTATTGCTCGATGCCGACCCATCTTTATCACTGATCGGAAAAGGCCGAAGCGCATATGTTTTCCGAATACATTCCACCAATAAGGCATTAAAAGTGTTTTTCCCGGATCATACTCACACAGCTAAAGTTGAAGCTGAAATATACAAAACCGTCCAATCCATCGAATACTATCCAACCCTATATGATGCGGGGGTAAATTACCTGGTTATAGATCACATTGAAGGCAACACTCTTTTTGAATGTTTAACATTGGGAATCCCGATAACGGAAGAAAACATTGCGGAGATAGACCATGCGCTGCAATTGGCAAGGAAAGAGGGATTGAACCCTTCGGATATCCACTTACGAAACATCTTCATCACTTCTGAAAAAAAGGTGAAGATCATTGACGTTGCAAGGTTTAAGCAAGTGAAATCCTGTAATCAGTGGCACGACTTGAAAAGTGCTTTTCACCTATTCTATTCGAAGTCGTTTTTTCCGAAGAAGATTCCCAGCTTCATACTCAATTCCATTGCAGCAATTTATAAAAAAAGATTTCTGCCCATCTGATCCTTACTATAAAAAATCACATTGGAGGCACATATGAAAAAAATAATGACCATTGCTCTGCTGTCCATCCTTACATTAAGCGGATGTTCAGCATTAGAAGAAGTCAATTCATCATTGGAGTATGCAGATGATGCGACGGAGTATGTAAATACCGTTCAGGATTTTGCCAATGAGGTTCCCGCCATGTCACAAGACGCCATCACGAATGCCGAAACAAGAGCAAATCTTGAAAAAGAACTGGAATTAATGAAAACGGAGATTGAAGAATTCAATGCAACTGAACCACCCCAAATCGCTGAAGGCATCCATGAGAAGATCGTCAGCTCAAATCAACAGCTGTCAGATGGAATTGAATTATATCTGAATAATATTGAAAAGGGCCAAATTGATCCTAAGGCATTGGAAGATTCAGAGATAATGAAATCAATCGATAATATAACGGGATTGGCAAAACAAATCGAAGAGTTGGGAAATTAAACCTCCTGCAATGAATAAAAAGGAATCGCTTGAAACAAATTATTGACATGAAACCAAAAGGTTTTATATAATCAACAAAGCAAAACCAATTGGTTTCATATTTTCACTTACAAAGGAGAATCAGTATGGAAAATACATTACAGGATATCAAGAAGACGGTTATTCTTGAAGCACCTATCCAAAAAGTTTGGGATACAGTTTCCACTGCAGAGGGCATAGCTTCATGGTTCATGCCAAATGATTTTCAACCGAAAGTGGGACATGAGTTCCATGTGCAATCACCCTTCGGCCCATCTCCTTGTAAGGTAACGGAGTTAGATGCTCCTCATCGCCTTTCATTCAGTTGGGATACGGACGGTTGGTTCATTTCCTTCCTTTTAAAAGAAGTGGATGGCAAAACGGAGTTCACCCTTATTCATGGCGGCTGGAAAGAGCCTGATACGATTCTTACGAAACCGAACGAAAAAAGCTCAGTGATTCGCGATAGAATGAATCATGGCTGGGAACAGATCGTTAATCAAGGTCTTAAAAAGGCTGTTGAGGGCTAAGTGTCTGCATCAGAAAAACATGATGTATTCCAGGCTATCGCCGACCCAACCCGCAGGAAGGTCCTGCAATTGCTTGCTGAAGGGGATTTACCCATTTCAGAAATCACTTCTCACTTTTCCATGAGCCGTACGGCGATTGCCAAGCATCTTCATATCCTTTCTGAAGCTGAATTGGTCAGTGGCCGGAAGGTAGGAAGAGAGAAACGCTTTCGGCTTCAGCCGGAACCTTTAGCGGAATTGAAACAGTGGCTTTCTTTTTACGATCAATTCTGGGATAACAAATTATCCATCCTTAAACATGTGATTGAAAATTCAGGGGAAAATGGATTGAAAGTCATCGAAAAAGAAAAGGACACGACTGAACCATCATAATGAGAAAACCCCCGGCGCATTGCACCGGGGGTTTTTGTTTTTGTTTATGCATTCATCTCAATATTATGTGCTTTTCGCTTCTTGATGACCATCGTTAGCAATAGCAGCAGATTAAAGACAATGATGCATCCAGTAAGGAACACTATACTTGTTGTCAATGCATCCGCCCCAAGGCTCGTACTCATCGCCTGGCGGAAGCCCATGACAGAGTATGTCATCGGAATGAACGGGTGAACATGACTGAAGAAGTTATTTGTCAGTTCCACAGGGAACATTCCTCCGCTTGCACCTAGCTGTAATACAAGGAATATCATCGCCAATAAACGACCTGGATTTCCAAATCCTACGGTCAAGAAGGTAACGATGAACATGAACGTTAGGGAAGTCAGTATGGAAACCCCAATGAATTGCCCCATGTTCTCTACCTGTAAATCCATTCCCCAAATCATGATCGCATCCAACACTAAAGCAGAAAGCGTCGCTTGGATGAATAGGACCGTAAATTTACTGAACCACCATGCCACTCCTGATGTTGGCCTAGTAGAAGGCAAGCCTGTCGGGAATCCCATATTGAAGGCAATGGCTCCAACAAATAACCCTAGAGACAAGACATAAGGAGCCAGTGCATGACCATAATTCGGCACGTCACTGCTTTTTTGTTCTTTGACCTGTGTCGGTTCAGCAATCATGCTGTAGTTATCATCGGTTGTTTTATTTTCACTAATTTCTTTTGCACCATCACTGAGTTTTTCCGAAAGCTCGACCGTTCCATCTTGAAGTGAGGAGATTCCCTCACCCAATTTACCGGAACCTTCAGCAAGTGCTGATGAACCTTCATTGATCTTACCCGCGCCATCAGCAAGCTGGATGACCCCATTGCTCAAAGTAGGCAGATTGCCTGCCAATTGTTCAGTTCCTTTAACAAGTGCTGATGAGCCCTCGTTCAAGGCCGCTGAGTTGGCATCCAGTTGATTGGCCCCATTAGCCAGTTTGCTTGCCCCTTCTCCAACTTGGCTAACACCAAATGCGTACTTCTCAAGACCACTCCCAAAGGAGGACGAACCTGCTTGCAGTTGTGAAACTCCATCAACCAATTGACCAGATCCCTCAGTTAGTTTTGAAAGGCCATTATTCAACGAGGAACCGCCTTGTGCTAACTGGTTGATCCCCTTCACTAATTCCGGTGTCCGTTCATTTAAACTTTGCGTTGCCGCCGTTAATTGATTGCTGCCTTCTACAGCTTCATTCAAGCCGCCATTTAATTGGGTCGCACCAGGAATCAATTGTTCTTCAAGTGCGTTCCTTATTGACGTATAGCCGTTTAACGCTGAAACGGCGTTTGGATTGACTTTATTCACCGCATTATTTAAATGGGCCACTTGTTCCGGAAGCTGCCCTAATCCATTCAATACAGGCATTACCTTATCCGTTAATTGCGTTGATAAGTCTGATACACTTGCAGCAAGAGCCGATGCAATTCGTTTTTGTGCCTCCGCTTGGCTTTGAAGTTCATTTTGAATGGCTCCGATTACTTCTGATTGCTGTTCACTGGTCATGCTTTTGAAGGCTTCCGTGTTTTGAACGGCACTGATCGTGCTCTGACCATTATTCGCAATCGTTGATTGAAGTTCCGTTAACGCCGCTTGACTGTTATTGAGGTCTTCGGTAATGCCGGATACGGTACCGGACGCGCTGCTTCCTGCTGGAACCGCTTCTTGCAATTGATTTACACCGCTTTGAATGCTTGTCAGTCCTTGCTTAAGCTGATCCAGCTGTTCTTCTCCGGGCAATTGACCATCCATTTTTTTCAGGCCGTCATTTAGCGCCTGGCTTCCTCCTGCCAGTTTATTGATTCCCTCATTTAAACTATGCTGACCTGCTGCCAATTTTGGAATTCCTGTCGATTGATCCGTCAGCTGGCTTGCATTTTGTGATAATTGATTCAACCCATCATTCAAATTCGCACTGCCTGTTTGCGCTTGTGCCAATCCAGAATTTAAAGTTTGCGCTCCTGGAACCACTTTGGCCAGCCCAGTGGAAAGCTGGGAAGAACCTTCTATAAGTGCTTCACTATTATTAGTTAATTCCCCTGTGCCTGATGCGAGTTCGTTCGCACCCTTTTGCAACTGACCGACACCGGAGGTATATTGTGAAATCCCCTTATTCAATTCCGACGCGCCACTTTCAAGCTTGTTGGCTCCTTCCAAAAACTCGCCAACGCCCACTTGGAGTTTATTCGCTCCATCTTTAAAAGTTAATGTGCTCGAAGCTAACTTATTCAGATTTTCCGTCACTTCTTTGTTTCCATCATGCAGTTTTTTTGTACCGTCATCAAGCTTGGATGCCCCATCTGCCGCATCGCCGAATCCTTCTCCGATTTCATCCAGTTGGGAGAAGATCGCTTCCGCATATTCTTTTGTGACACTTTCGGCAATTTCCGTTTTCAAATTATTCGTTGCCTGTTTCCCGACCGTTTCAGAAACGAAACTGCGTCCAGGATTCACATCATACGTCAGATTCATTTTTTTAGGCTCATCATCCATGACGGTAGAAGCATTTTTTGAAAAGTCCTTCGGAATGGTGACGACCATATAATATGTACCATCATCGAACCCTTTTTTCGCCGCTTTTTCCGTTACGAAATGCCATTCTAAATCATCATTGTCCTTTAATTGCTCGACTAGCTCATTACCGACTGTTAAGGTTTTCCCCTCATATTCCGCCTTTACATCCTTATTCACGACTGCAACAGGCAATTTGCCTGTTTTTCCGTATGGATTCCAAGCGGAACTAAGGAATAACCCCCCATAAATAATCGGGACGAACAGTAAAACGATTGCGACACCGACCAATTTTCGATTCGTAAGGAAAAGCTTCCATTCTTGTTTAAGCATATTCACTTCTTTTCACCTTTCTTTTCACGCAGTACATCACTCAATGACGCGGTATTCCAATTAAGAGTCGGTATGTCCGTGGTGCTAAAGCTTTCTTTAAGCAAATCCGCCACTGTTTGGCTGGAAAAGAACTCTATTAAAAGTTGATCCGCCCGAGAAAACATCCGACGAAGGACGTCCATTCCCTTCTCTGCATACTCTCCATCTTTAAACGCTTTTTCTATAAGTCCTGTATCCGGAAACATCGAAATGGGACCTTCCATCGCCTCAATAATTTCAAGGTTTTTAATCTTATCTACACTTTTGGCAAGAGTAAGGCCGCCGTTATTACCAGGAACGGAAGTGATTAACTGCTTTACGACCAATTTCCTTATGATTTTTTTCAAATAAGAAGGAGACACCTCTAGTCGCCTGCTGATCTCATTTGACGAAAGCGGGACATTTTTATCCTGGGTAGAGAGTATAACGATGATGCATATAGCTTGCTCGACCCCTTTTGTTAATTGCAAATCATTTCACCTCTTTTAGCATGTATGTGGATATCATATATCCATAATGGATATTAGGTATCTATAATTAAACCCCGTTTCACCTTAGAAATCAAGTCATTTCCAGAAAAAATTTCTAAAAAAAAAAAATGAACCCCTCATTACAGCACCATGGGGTTCACCTTTTCTTTTATAGGTCTTTTAAAAATTCATTGACCGCTTCTGGAGTTTTAGCATTTGCACTGTGCAGGTGCGCAACCTTTTCCCCATTTTTAAATACTAAAAGTGATGGAATTCCCATTACTGTTTGCTCTTCGGAAATCTCAGGGAATTCGTCACGATCGATTGTAAACCACTGTTTGTCTTGATGTTCTTGAGTGATCTCATCGATGAACATGTCTAAACGTTTGCAGTCCGGGCACCATGTAGTCGTAAAAATCCCGACCGTCAGTCCCTCTTGGTTGATTTGTTCACGATATTCTTGTTCTGTATTGATATTTTTCATGATTGTCTCCTCCGGGCTTTTCTTATCATCATACTTTAATCCATGAATTAATGTACTCAAGGATTAATATATAATTAATTCCTTCACAGCACAAACGGTTTATCCTAAAAGTATCTAACTCTTGCCCGGATATGCTTTCGCGATGCCGCCGTACAGATCTCTCGTTTATGAAAGAAGAAATCCTCGAAATGAATTCCCTATTTTCATCAATGAAATGATAGTGGCAGCTTTTTTCAAAAATGATCAATTCACTGTCAGGAATCTATTCGACGATGTGAATCGATGCCTCTACAGTCTGAAAAAATATTCAATTGATTTCAGAAATCCGCTCCCTTTCCGCCGACTGTCTGCCAAGCCTCCTCACCGTAAGCGGCTGTGGGGTCTTGGCTAGCCAGTTATTCGGCAGGAGTGTCGCAAATTTCTTCAATCTAGCGGGTGGATTCATAAAACACTAAAAAAACATAATCAAGGTTCAGGATGAGGCCAGCCTACAGTTTTTTCTTAAAAAAACATTCCAGTTGATTGGAACGGAAGGTGCGAGACTCCTGCGGGAAAAACGTGTCCAAGGGAGACCCCGCAGGCGCAAAGAGCGTCGAGGAGGCTCCCGGACCGCCCGCGGAAAGCGAGTGCCTGGAGTGGAAATCATATAGTTACAACCAGGTCTTGTTTATGTTTTTTCGTTGTTAACGCACTTTTTTCGATCCGTCCGTTCCTCATGGTTCGGGGTGTCACTTACGGACCCCCTTTGGTCAACAAACTGAAAAAAGCCACTATCCAGTGGCCTTTTCATTTCATTCATATTGGGAGAGTAAGCTGCCAGGAAACACCAAACTTATCGGATACCCAGCCGAACTTCTTACTAAAGAAATAGTCACCCAATGGCATCATCACTTGTCCTCCATCAGTTAAGCTCGAATAAAGCCTGTCAATTTCCTCTTCACTATCACATGTAAGGAAAATGGAAAACGATGGTGTAAATGTAAATTGATGCTTAACATTGCTATCGATGCACATGAATTCCTGATCCTTCAAGGTAAAGGTAGCCTGCATGCTACTCCCTCTATACCTGATTCATTTGCACCATACCGAACAATGCTGGTTATTTTCGATCCTTCGATTAAAGATGTGTAATAATTCATCGCTTCCTCCGCATTACCTTCGAACATCAAGAAAGCTGTGACCTTCATCATCCTCATCAAACTCCTTTTCATCTTTAATTGGTTTCTTCCATTGAATCATGGCGCCCACCAGTTACCCGAAGCCACGATCATTGTCTGTAATTTTATCGTATTGGCAAAATAGTCATCATCATCTTGTTCCTGTATGGTCMGGTTCCATAAGCGGTTAATCCATTGCTGATTGGAGGAATCCACCATGGCACTCACCATGAATGGAGCGACGAAGCTTGTACTATTCCCTTCTTCCACGGCTTTTCCGCTTAGCGTATAACCGGATTGGATATTTTCAGGGTTGCCATCCGTTTCCGCTTTAATCCAATCATTCATCTTCTTTAATTGCGGCAGCGCTCTTTCATCACCAGTCAGTAAGTAATCGAGCGTATAGCGCCATGGGGTCCTGCTGCTGTTCCAGCTATAATTGCCGTCATTCTCCCCTTCTAAAAAGTCCGCTTCTGCCGGCTGATATTCTCCCTTGGATTGTACAATGAAGTCCGGGATGAGGCCAGTATTGCCGCTTTTCTCCTTATAAATAGATAGGATGACCTTATAGGCCTTATCTCTTACATCTTTCCATTCTTCATTCCCAGTCGCCGCCTCAAATGTCTTAAAATGATTGAGAAGAAGGTCAGAGGAACGAGTCGATTGTCCGTAGACATCATCTTCATCTTCCGCCCAGTCCCCTAGTTTAACAAGGGACTGCGATCGATTTATTTCATTCGACATGATCGCATCCAAGATGTCCTTTGCACTTGCAAGATAGTCGATATCCCCTTCACTACCCCACTGGCGGTGAGCCAATAATAATGAATAGGCGATATCCATATCGCCATCAGTTGCTGAATCGGCATCCCCTGGCGTATTGATGATTTTACCCGATTTATCCTTTACTTGCTGCCAGGCCATCAACGAAGGGTCATGATCACTTCCATGCGTTTTATAAAAACGATAAAGCCCATCAAAGTATCTCTTGTCCTCGCTGCCTGCCATGATTGCCGTTATCATCATCCCATAACCATGCGCTTCAGAAACGGTCACTGCATTCTTTGGCTCAGCATATCCTTTATCATTGTAAAAAATATAATATTCATCATTTTTATCGGCAGGCTGCTTAAGATAGTTATCTTTCCAGGTTTCATAAAAAGTCGTCACGGCAGCATCCATTTCCTCCTGTGACGGATTGTCAGGTTTTATCGTCCCCGCTTGATAGACTGTATGCTGGGGAAATGCCCTCTTACCGGCGACATCTTTCTTTTTGGTTTGAGAAACCAATGCTATCGAGGCAATGATCCCAAAAACGATCACGCCCACCGCTATCAATAAACTTCTTTTTTTCATGGCTTTGCTCCTTGGGTTATGGTGCAGTATTCACTTAGAATATTGAGCGAACCATAAAAATTTGTATGTAATTCATTTCTGCTATCAAAAGGTCCTGCCCACTTTTGCTTCCGTGCCCTTCCATATTCTCTTTATATTTTCTCGATGCAAAATGACGACGAATAAACAAATAAATGATGAGAGTGCAATGATGAGCCTGCCTTCAAAAAATAAGCTGTATATCAATATGGAAATGCTCCCCAGCATCGAACTGAGAGATACATATTTTGAAGATAGCAAACTAATGAGAAATACCATGCAAGCAATGAATGTACCTAATGGAGCTAAAAATAAAAACACTCCCGCCGATGTTGCCACGGCCTTTCCCCCTTTAAATCCCGCGAAAACAGGAAAGGCGTGGCCAATTATCGCAAGTAAGCCGCATAGTGCAGGGGAAACGTTCGAATGCAGCGCTATCGGGAGTACGCAGGCTGTGATGCCTTTCAATAAATCAGCAAATGCTACAATCGTCCCTGCTGTCTTGCCCAATATCCTAAAACTATTAGTTGCGCCAAGATTTCCACTCCCATATCCGCGGATATCGGTATTGTAAAACGATTTCCCGATGACCAAAGCAAATGGGATGGAACCTATTAAGTAACTTAATAGGAGAATTATCATGTTAAGCATAAATTACCTTCTTCTTGTTATTATTGGAGATTATTCTTTATTCATTCTTTTACAATCCCGAAGACAAAACCATCATAGGAAATACATCAATGGCAGGCAGCCCTGCTTCTGCTTTATTGCCAAAATATAAATCGACATCATTCCACCTTTTTCATTTCCATAAATCCTTCGCCATCCAATGAAATATATAGATGCTGATTTATGACTAGCGAAAGCGGAAAGGTTTCCGACTCTTTATCCGAGAAAATCCAACGCCGTTTCCTTGGACCTAAAAGTAAAAACGAACCTGCTTCATGTTCACCCATGAAATTCAATCCATCTTCTCTTATCGCTTCACCATTCCTTACTGGCACACCATTGCTGATCAACCGATTCCCCAAAGCCCTGACTTCATCTGTCGTAATGTTTATTTCACTGATGCAAAGAACGTTTTGAGCTGAAAAAGACTCAGCCGCGGATTCGGGTGATACGGAATATCTCGATATGAACTCGACAATGTTGCCTGAAGGGTCTAAAAAATAAAAAGACCGTGCGTCTAAAAAGCTGAAATAAACTTCGTCATCATCCTCTTCCCTGGTCAATTCCACTTTTGATTTCGCCCATGCTTTTGCCGAAATAAATAAATTGGTCGGAATGTTCATGGCAAAGTGGTAAAAGGGCCTATCTTTGTGATGATATTTTTTGATTTCAAGCACACTATCCCCTGCCTTAATTTCAAAAGCATCATCCGTTTGCGATAGTAACTCAAATCCTAACACATCAACATAAAAATTCCGCATTTCATTCCAGGCATGACCATACAAAGTGACCTTATTGATAATCAACATTCAATCCCCCTTTCACTTAACAAATATTGTAAAGCAATACTGCATTTGTGCAAAGATTCCGTACTTTTCTATACATATCATTTTATTCACTCTGCCTATATTCACCAAAAATAACTCAAAAAGGACCGCCAAATTCGGCGGTCCCTCGCTTCAGCCTTATTGAAAGGTTCACTCTTTAATTTTCAGTCCGAGCATGGCTGCAAAGACTATCGCTTGGTCCGGGGAAACTTCGCATCCTTTTAAATCTTCCGGGGATACGGTAATCCTTTGAAATGCAGAACTGCTAATATCAATTCCCTTGAGCGGTGTCCGGGAAAAGTTGACTTCATTTAATCTGCATGTTTCGAACTTCACTTTAATGAATTTACACTCATAATAATCAGCACTTTCCAATGAGCAATGATCGAACCTCACTTGCTTTAAACTGGAATAACCAAAGGCACTTAAATTCAGGTTGCAATTCTCAAAGAAGACATTCCCTAAGCTTGCGTCAGAAAGGTTAATGCCTAAAAGTTTGGACTCTTTGAATTCCACACGATGAATCGAGCCGCCCATGAAATCGGCATTCGTTAAATCGCAATGATCAAAGATGACATCCGTCAGCTCGATATTCCTGAATGATACATCACTGAACGTCACATTTTTAAAAACAACCTGTGATAATACGATTTTGTCCATTTTTTCTCTATCGATCGTGCAGTTGGTTATGATACAGGACTCAAGATAAGGCTCATCTTGATAATATATTTCCTGAAAGTTCGCTTCTGTTAAGTCTTGGGGGATCTTTGGCTGTTCAATTTTGGTTTTGCCTGACATATTATCACCTTTTCGCTTTATTCTTCAATCACTGGTTTATCCAATCGATAAGGTTCACCGCCGGTATTATAGCAACTGGTCTATTAAATTTCGACTTAACTATAAACTACATTACAGTGAAGTTCAATCTAAGAATTTCGCAAAAATGACTATTATTTTTCGTTATTTTGTGTCAACAATTTGCACAAAAAAAAGCTGCCTCATCGGCAGTTTGCTTACTTCATGAGCGTATTGAATCCTCTTGGCATCCGATAATAATAGAGGGCTGCAGCCATTATCGCTATCATTCCGCCTATCAGAAAAAATGCTTGAAAGATATTTCCTCCAACAGTTGGGGAATTGGATACATAACCGCTAGAAAACAGAAAAAGGACTCCAAATCCCAACAAGAATAGGGCCATCTTTTTAATCCTTCTTTGGAACAGGATATATCCCGTAAGAATGATTAAGTACGATGCTGTGGTGACCATAAGAAATGGAAATAACGGTTTGAATTTTGCGGCATACACGAAATGATCGAAATTCGAAATATCATCTGCCTCTATCGCCTGTTCATCATTTATGTGTGTGAAATGCGTGGAATGCTTCCATTCCCAAGGTCTATCCAGAATTTCGCTTCCTTCATACCAAGTACAAAACGTAAAAACCATAAAGAAAATTGCTGCGATAATCATTTGCAAAAAATTGTTAAAAGTCAATATCATCTCCTCCAGCTGTCATTATACCAATATGTGGGTAATTTTCAACCGGACCTAAAGTGATAAAGCAATATGTAAACAAACACTGTATCCTGAATAATATAATCTAACCACTTTTAAGGAGCGTTTGAGATATGATCACTCATGGAGATGACCTCCTTATTTCAGGAGCATGGTTACTCGGCATCGGCACACTTGTAGGTGCAATCGGGCAAACCCGGCAAACTTTAACGAGCACTAACCTCGGAAAAGATCTCGTCCTCAAAGGGAATGGCATTGAAGCCGTTGGAAATTCGCTGCAAGCGATCGGCCGTTCAAAAATGCTGAACCCGGAAAATGAACGTTCGGAAACCTATTTCATTTTCGGTGCTTGGCTTGAGGCCATTGGCAATATCGCAAATGCAGTTGGAATAGATATGCAGTTGAGTGGTTCAGTGGAAGAGGGCACCAGAACCGATGCAATCGGCAGTGGAATCCAAGGCCTGGGTGCCGCTTTTGAAACATTCGGGGCATCGCTGACTGAGGAGTCCATTTCACGCTCTTTTGAGATCAAGGGAAATGGCCTCATTGCAGCCGGTTCTTTTTTGGAATCGGTCGGAAATATTTTCATTTTAAATGAAAAAGTACGGTTGGGAGAACATATTCTTTTACTAGGCAGCTGGACCCAAGTTTTCGGTGCATTCATATTGATCGAGGCCTTTTCACTTGACCCAGAACCCGAACCTGAGAAAGGGGAAGATGGACATAACCGCCATTATAGCTATGCCAACTATTGCTAAGGGGCCACGAGTTCGACCTTCATCCGATCTGGATCTTCGAAATATACAGCATAATGTTCCTCCCCGCCGGCAAATGGATGCTTATCGGCGTAAATGGTGGTAACTCCTCCCCTTAACTTTCCTGGCAACCTCATCAACCTGTTGCCGGGAAGCGGCGTGAAAGGCTAAATGGTTAAGACCCACTCGTCCCCTATGATAGGGAATGTCAAGAAACCTTGTTTCCGCTTGTACAAAAACAATGTACATCTCACCCAATCTCCAACTCCTCCCGCTTTCCCACTCCTGAAATGGCTCATAGCCCATCTCGTCCAAAAACCAGCCCCAAAAATCAATGCTCCTCTTTAAATTTGAAACATACAGCTCAATATGATGAAGAAATCCCTTTGACACCTGTAATCCTCCTCTTATGATCACTTTTTGGAGCGTTTACTCGTGAATAGGCTCCTTTCTCGTGAGTTTGGGCCTTTTACTCGTGAATTGGGCCTTTTACTCGTGAATTTGGTGCTTTTACCCGTGAGTTTGGGCGTTTTACTCGTGAATTTGGTGCTTTTACTCGTGAGTTTCCGACTTTTACTCGTGAATTGGCGCCTTACTCGTCAGTTTGGGCCC